>NZ_JACSWB010000156.1 GCF_016888135.1 Leptolyngbya sp. CCY15150 | reverse complement strand
GGGGAGCTGTACTGAGGCTCCCTATTTTTTGTCCCCTCTATTGTCTCAAAGTCCAGCACGGTATGATTTTAAGCTGCCTTGTCACCCGTTCAGGATCCCCGATGTTTCTCAAACATCGGGGATCTTCTCTACATGACCCCGGTCAAGCATCCCTCACGACGCTACCGGTTCAGCGGTCGTTGACGTTTCAGGCGCTGACGTTTGCTGCAAAATCTCCAAGATTTCCCGCTCAAAGACAACTTGGGCCCGATTGGTGCGGCCTCCCACGTAGAGCTGATCGCCTACCTGCAGCGCCCACACCTGGGAATGGGAGACATAGCTCATCAGCACGCCAATCATCAACAGGCCAAAGCCTAGGTACACAAAGGGAATGCCCGGATCTGCCTTGATCTGTAGGCCCGTACTGCCCACCAAATCCGCGATCGCCAAGGTGATGCCATTCACCTCCACCGACATACCCTGGCGCACCGTGGCGACCAGGTCACCCTCCATGTCGTACACCAGCAAAATACCCTGGAGGTCTTTCGCTACCAGCGATACCCCTTCACTCAAGTCGGGCTTGGTGGGTACCCAGGTACCCCAGATGCGGCCGCTGGGAATCTTCAACTGCCCCATGGGAAGTTCCAAAATTGGGCTATTGTTCAGCTTCACCCGCACAGCCGCGATCGCCCAGTCGGCTTGATAGAGCGTCACGCCGTGGTAGCGCATCGGTTCATTCACGTGAATCGTCTTGCGCTTCACCTCCTCGCCCTGATCATCCAGCACCGACAGATCAGAATAAAACTGATCGATGCGCCCTTCCGGTGTGTAGTCGATCCAAAAGCGATTCACCTTCACCGACCAATCCTTAGGAATTTGCGCCTCGGCCCACGGCCCTGCATCGAAAATATTCTGGATTTTGAACACCTGCCCATCCGGAATCATCTCCTGGGCAAAGAAGCCGGTCATCGCGCCCCAAATTGCGCCGCCCAAAATGATCAACATACTGGCATGAACCACAATTGGGCCAATCCGCCCGGCAATCCCTTTACGGGCATAGAGCGTCTGACCCTCTTGAAAGGTGAGGTAGCGCTTCTGTCGCAGCAACGGTTCTAGGGTCTCTAGACTGCCCTCCGACATCTCCGTACTCAGGGCCAGCTTCTCAAACTGGCGAGGTTGATCATAATAGCGCCAGGTTTGCGCCGCTTTCAAAGAGGGCAACTGACGGGTAAAGGTGCAGGCGGTGAGGCTACCTCCCAACAAAATCAGCAGCGCCAAGAACCACCAGGTGCGATAGACGTGATCCAATCCCAAGGTTAAAATCACCTTCCAGGACAGAAATCCAAACAGGGCCGGGGCTTCGGGATAGTTGGCTTGGTAAAAGCTAAGGGACTCGCCCTGCTCAATTACCGTGCCGGAAATACTAAATACGGCGATCGCCAACAGCAACGCGATCGCCAACCGCAGATCGGCCAACAGGGGCACCATGTCTTGGGTCACATAGCGACGCAGGGCAGCGATCGCCCTAGAAAACACGTTGGAAGATGAAGTCTCAGCCATGGGATGTCAAATCAAAGGATAGGGGAATCAGGGATGTGCCAGCCTTAGGCACCACTGGGCAACACCCGCAGCAAAATCGAGAAGACGCCAAACCCCACCAGCAACACACCGCTAGCAGGGGTGATCCAACCCGACCAGCGCCGCAGCTCTAGCAGTTTCTTGATCGAGGCTGTGAAGGTGCCCGCAAGAACCAGGGGAGCCACATACCCAATGGCGTAGCAGAGCAACAGGCCACTGCCAACTAAAGGATCCGCCGTTTCCACCATCCAGGCTAGGAGAGTGGCTAGAACCGGGGTGCTGCAAGGGGAGGCGACTAGGCCAAAGGTTAACCCCAAGAGGTAGGAGCGTAGACCCCGCGGCCAATCTGCCGCAATCCAGTCGGTGCCGCCTAGGTTCGGCAGGGGAATCGGTAGGGCATCGAGGAGGTATAGGCCCATGGCGATCGCCACCACGCTAACCACAATCGGCAGCCCCAGCCCCACTTGTCCATAAACCTGGCCCACCAGGGCGGCAAACACCCCCAGCGCCGCGAGGGTCGTCGCCAAACCCAGGGCAAACCACAGGGATTGAATGGCAGCCTGCAGGCGGGTGGTGGCTTCGTAGCCGCCAATGTAGCCGACGGTAATCGGCAGCATGGACAACATGCAGGGGGTGAGGCTTGTTAGCAATCCCGCCAGGGTAATGATGGCAATGCTGGTGGGGGTGATGTGGGCGAGCTGGCTGGAGACTAACCCGTTGGCAAAGGACTCAAGTTCGTAGAGGCGAGTTTGTAGCGTATCAAGCATGGCGATCGAGACGGGTCTCTGGAAAGGCAGGAGTGGCTAGGGGATGGAGGGTCAGAGCTGGGAATGACAAGAGGCGATCGCCCTTGAAGCATCGTGAAGCATCGTGGGGCATAACCAACCGTCCCTGCTTTATTGTATCGGGTTGCATGGGTCGAGACGATCGCTATCGAGTGGGGGGCGATCGCTCTTCCTGCCATCAGCCCGCTACCGGCATAGCCACCACCTTGCGATCATGCCCTTCCCGCGCCACGCGCACCAGCAGCCCCGCCGACACCAGGCTAGACAACATGGAGCTGCCACCATAGCTAAACATCGGGAAGGGTAGCCCCGTGGTGGGCAATGCACCCGTGGCCACGCCAATGTTCAATAACGCCTGCCCTACCAGCAACGCCACAATGCCGATCGCCACCAATCGATGAACCGGACGCTGGGCCTTGACAGCAACCCGTAGTCCGACGGTGGCGTAGATCAACAGCAGCAGCAGCAGCAGTAAACCACCCACCAGACCAAATTCTTCCGCATACACGGAGAAAATGAAATCGGTGTATTGAATGGGCAAGTAAAACAACTTTTGCTGAGATAGGCCAAATCCAGTCCCCCAGATCCCACCTGACCCGATCGCCATCAAACTTTGCACCAGTTGATAACCATGTTGGGTAGGGTCTGCCCAGGGATCTAAAAATGAGATCACCCGCTGCCGCTGATAGGGATTGGAGGCTAAGCTAATCAGCGCTAAGCCCAAGCCGCCACCAGCCGACCCGAGTAGGTAGGTATAGGGCAACCCAGACGCCAGCGCTATCATCCACACAACCATGCCGCAAAGCGCCGCTGTGCTGAGGTTGGGCTGGGTGAGAATGGTGCATAGAACCAGACCAAAAACCCCAACCCAACCCAGCCGAGTAGCCCAACTCAGCCGATCCCATTGCCCAAAAATCCGCGCACTTTGCAGCACCAGGGCTGGCTTAATTAATTCTGAGGGCTGAATCGAGAGGGGCCCAATCACCAACCAGCGCGTTGCGCCATTCACCGTAAAACCCAGTCCTGGAATATGGGTCATCAAAATCAGCCCTAGGCATAGCAGAACCAGCCAGTCTGTAATCCCCAGCATGTATCGCAGCGGCGAGTGGGTCAGAAAATTAAACCCAATCAATCCAATAAAAATCCAAATGAGCTGAGTTCTGAAATAGTAAAGACCATTGCCCGTCTCGGCCTCTGCCACCACATAAGAAGCAGAAAAGAGAACGATCAGCCCCACCATCAGCCACAAAAACGTCAGCCATCGCAGGATGCGCGCCTCGATCGCCCAATCTTTGACCGATGGATCAAACACAGGGATGGCATAGTGCAGAATATTCACCATGGCAGATTGACCTTGTCCTATCCCACTCAACATAGGCACAGTATAGGCTCAAACTTCAGCCCCATCCCTGCACCATAAAAATGCGACATAAAAAAAGAGGCCACTTAGTGACCTCCTCAGCATTCAACAAAATCAATAAACCTTGAAACGAGCAAGACCCCAGCACCCTGTGCTAGGAGGACAGGCGATCGCCCTCTAGGCGAGGCCGGTGTTCATGCCAGGCTTGCCGGTAGCCAGCTCAACCTTAATAATTTTGCCACCCATTTTCATGATGCGCTGTTGCTCCCGGAACCAGTTATCGTAGGCAACTAGTTTCGTGAAGTAGGTGTTCTGTAATTCGCGCTGAGTGCGGATTCGAGTTTGGCTAGGCACACAGGCTGTAACTTTAAACATTCGCATCGGCGACCATCTCCCTCAGTGAGCTAAAGACGTAAATCTGGATAAAAATCTAAGAACCTATTGTTCGCTTGATATACCCAACTACTTATAGCGGGTTTTCTATACAGAAGACTGGGAGTCAAGAATCAACTTTAAGCTATCAGAACTGACGAATCGCCAGCTTTCACAACCTAAAACTCACTCCCAACTGCCCAATCTTCACCATAGTGGGCGGTAAGCTACACGTCGAGCGCCATGCTTACCCAATGCACTAGCTTAAGCCAGAGCAGATGTAGTCGAAGTAAACACCCATTTCCTTACCAGCGTCAGAGCCCACTAGGCTAGCGGTCACTTCTTTCATGGCTTGGATGGCTTGCACAGTTGCACCAACCGGTACACCCAAGGAGTTGTAGGTTTCTTTCAAACCGTTGAGCACGCGCTCATCGAGGATGGAAGGATCACCAGCCAACATGGCATAGGTGGAGTAGCGGAGGTAGTAGTCGAGGTCGCGGATGCAAGCAGCATAGCGACGGGTGGTGTACATGTTACCACCGGGACGGGTGATGTCAGAGTACAGCAGGGACTTAGCCACAGCTTCTTTGACGATGGTTGCAGCGTTGGCGCTGATGGTGCTAGCGGCACGAACGCGCAGTTCACCGCTTTGGAAGTAGCCTTTCAGCTTTTCCATCGCAGAGGCGTCAAGGTACTTACCTTGAACGTCAGAGGAATTGATAACCGAAGTGATAGCGTCTTGCATGATTTAGCTTCCCTAAACAAAGTCGTTATGAATCAAAAGGTTTGAACGGCTGCTGGTGGGGTAAAACCCTACTGCATTGCCCCAACAACATAGTCGAAGTAAGCACCGGCTTCAGCCGCATCTTCAGAAGACATCAGAGAGGTGGCAATACCTTTCATGGCGCGAACGCTTTCTGCCACTGCATCGATGGGGGTGCCGAGAGAACGGTACATCTCACGAACGCCAACGATTCCGATTTCTTCGATGGGGGTGACATCACCAGCTACAACTCCGTAGGTCACGAGGCGGAGGTAGTAGTCCATGTCCCGCAGGCAAGTAGCGGTCATTTCTTCACCGTAGGCGTTGCCACCGGGAGAAACAACATCAGGGCGCTTTTGGAACAGTTGGTCGCCAGCTTGCTTGATGATGCGCTCACGGGATTCCGTTAGCACTTGAGCAATCCGCAGACGGCTTTCACCGGAGGTTACGAACGCTTTGATCCGATCTAGCTCGCCAGGGCTGAGGTAACGAGCCTCAGCGTCGGCATTCACGATTGATTTCGTGACAATACTCATGGATGGATTCCTCCAAAAAAAAGAAAGATATCGTGGGTATGTCCAAACTTGCGATCGCTTCGAGCGCTTATGGGATGATCCGCGCAATCGACATTGGGGTATGAACGATTACTGAGACGCCTCTGGATTCATCAGCGTTATTCGGAACGATACAAGCGGTTAAGCTTAGCTACCTTCGGGAAATATTTTCCGGCATTTAGTTCACATACTTCGCCTGTTTGCAATATTTCGTAATATCACCCTCATTTTGCAACCGGGGGATCATGGGTGTACAAAACCACCTCAACCCCAGCACCCGCAACTGTTTCCAGTCACTGGCGCGAACCTCTCTTGGACAAATCGCCGAAGGACGCTCTGGCCAGCGATCACAAAATTCTGAGAACGGCTCTCTGCTCATCGCCACCTTGGCAGCGATCCCATAGAGCTTACGTGACACCACGAGGACGGTAGCGATCGCCACCTGCTGCCCTCTAGGGATGGACAACTTGGGTGGATGGCAACAACTACGTTCCCTATCGTTCAACAGGCAAGGATGCCCCCCTAGGGCTATCTCACGCCGCAGAAGGCACAGGCAGAAGCCGCGATCGCACCCTGGATTGTCATCTAGGAGCGATCGCGGTTGTTCTAAGAGCAGATTAGCCCTTCAGAGAATCCTCGGCCGGCACTCCCATGCGAGGCACCACCGGGGTAAAGCTAGGCACGACTAGATCCCGATTTTGCTTCGTGAGCTGGGTATAGAGCCGCTCGGTGTTGGGGAAGTTGGCTGCAGGCAGGGTGGGGAAGCGGTTATAGGGCACCACATCTTCACCAAAGGTTTGCACATACTCCATGCTGTTCACCATGGCACCAATGAAGCTACGAATCCCTTCCGTCGCCAAAATCTGGTTGTACTTACGGATTTCAGCTTGGTCGAGGGGAGCCCGGCCCAAGAAGTGCTTGGTACCCAGCTCAATCACCTTGGTGTTGGGGTAGGGCGCGTAAAACTCTTTGATGTAGAGCTTCGAGCATCCTAGAGCTTCAATGAACTCCTTGAGGTTGATCTCAAGGTTGGCTAGCTTGCTTTCAAGCACCGTGAATTCATTTTCAACAATGTATGGCGCAATATCCCGCTCGAAGATCTGGCGATAGGCAGCGGCAATCACCGTTTGCACCTGCACCGCATCTTGAGCCCGAGTCAGCTTGAAGACCTTGGTTTGCTCGCGGCGCTTGCTCACCCCTTGAGCCACCCGGAAGGTCACGTCCGGCTCCGTCCGCAGGTTAGAAACACCACCCAATTCCACAAAGCGTGGGGTTTCTTCCTTGATGATCTTGGCGTTCTTGTCGCCAATGCTGCCCACACGGGAGGTGCGTAGAGCCAGCCCCTTCGGCGTCACATAGCGCTCGTAGGGAATGGTGTCTTCCCCAAAAGCTTCTGCATATTCTGGGCTGTCGATGATTGTATCCACCAGCGCATAGAAACCTTGCTTAGCGCAAATATCGAAATACTTGTTGGTTTCTTGACGACCGTAGGTGGGGCGACCCAGAAGACGACGGTGGATATATTCAACCGCCTTCATCACATAGAGCGACGTCCAGTAGAGCTTACGGAAGGGCTCTGACTTGGCAATCATGCGGATGAATTCCCGCAGGGTAATGTCCCCGTTCTCCAGCTTGATTTCTGCCACCTTCAAGCGCTGTCCTTCATAGACATCGCGGCCAAACACCTGTAGGTAGGCGGCCCGAATCACCGCTTGGGTGGAGCTTTCTGTGTACTTGATGCTGGCGTTAGCGGTGGTAGGAATTTGGTCGAGCTTGAAGACCTTGGGCCCAAGGGTTCCCGGTGCAACGCCTCGTGCTCCCGGATTGCTCAGTTGGTTGTTGATGCCCGGGCCACGATTAATCAAAATCCGGCGAGTATCTTTACCAAAGGGCGCAGGGCTGGTACTGGGATTGCGAGTTTCCTTGGGGAAAATTGCGCCAAATTGAATTTCCAGCGGATCGTTCCCCGAGCCGTAGGGGTGTTGATCTGGGAAGGGCTGGTTGTAGGAGGCAAAGGTGGTGAGGAACTGAGGAATCTTGCGGAACGGCGCACTGTACTTAAACAGATCTTGCTGAGGCCCCCAGTTGCGGCATTCCTGAGCTTCTTGCCCTAGACCGCGCAGGTAGGGTACCGTCTCTTCTCCGAAGTAATCCGAATATTCTTGGGAGTCTACCAACGCATCCACCAAGGCAGATAGACCGCCCTGAGACACGATCGCAAAGTAGCGCTGCACCTCTTCACGGCTGCTGGGCCCACGACCGAGGATATGCCGGAAGGCTAGTTCCAGCGCACGGCTGTTGATATAGGGCTCAAAGAAGTTCTTGCGATAAAGAGGCGACTTGGTTAGGCGGCGGACAAACTCCTTCATGGAGATATCGCCGTTCTTCACCTTCGACTCTAGATCAGACAAGGACAAAGAATAAGCGCGGGTGATATCGCGCTCAAAGATTTGCCGGTAGGCCGCTTTCACGACATCGATTTTCTCCCCGCTGGAGAGCCCTGGCTTCATGGCGTAGACAGGACGGCGCTCCGAAGCGTTGTAGTAAATCTGAGGCAATGCCAAACCTTGCTGATCAGACGAGGGACGCTGACGCACTTTGTTGGACGGCGTCGGCGCTTCAAACTCGGTCACCAAGACATCAAAGTATTGGGCGACAACAGAAGCGGCATCCAGATCTTTCTTGAAGTAGCCTAGGGCAGCTTGACGCATTTCCCGCAGGGCTACCAATGTGGCTACCCCAGAACAGGCGTTTTCAATAATTTCCCGCAACCCGCGCACGTTGACGGAAATGATATTGGGATCCCCTGCCACGATCGCGTAGGTGACATAGCGCAGGAACCAGCTCAGGTCACGCAGAGACTTCTGCATGTTGCTGGGGCCATAGCGAGCCACGTTAATGGGGCGGAACCCAGCCGGCACGGGGCCGCTGCTGGTTGCGCTAAAGAGCGATCGCAACCCTTCTAGAAACCCACCACCGCTTTCAACGTAGGTGGCCGTACCCAGTTTCATGGATTCCTGGGTGTTCATTTCTTGACCACCCATGGTCACTGCAGCCACGACGTCTTCGTCGATGGGCTTTTCTAAGAAGGCTAACGGTGAGCCTCCCACGAAAATGCGGTTTGCAGCGCGGGAAACGATTAATTCTGAGTTTCTAGTTAAAATTTCTGATATTTCTAGTCGCTTTAGCCCAGACCCAAAGTAGCGAGATAGCTCACTGAGTTCTCCGCGCCCCAAGAAGCGATCTTGTTGTTCAGCCTGAGAGATAGTTGCAACGGGTAGGGTTTGATATAGCTGCGGACGTGCAACAGAGCTTCCACCACTTGCCTTAACACTCATCGGATTTCAAAAGCTCCCTTAGTTTCATACTTGCATCTAAATCTGCCCGGAGTGTCACCAGGTAAACACTTTTCGGTCTCCAGTCGGCGCAAGCTATCAAGTTGCGATCGCTGGCTAAGATTCACCGAAACGACGACCCAGGGTTAATAAACTCAGTCTTTAGAGTAAAACGTTTCGGGTTCACCACACGACTTTATTAAAAAGTGTGACAAGGGCCAACCGAATGTCTTGTAGGCAATCATAGAAGATAACGGTATCCTTCCTGAGAGTTGGTATAAGTTTTGTTACGTTCAAGGGTGATCCATGGAACCAATTGCACCTTAAATCTGAGTTAAAGACGAGTGGAAAGCCCACCGCACCGCACCTTGGTGCTGGGGGCTATCAGCCCTCAACGCCAACCCACCGATCGAGGAGAGCATCTACCGTGGAGCTACGGAGATTAGAGGGCGATCGCCCCCCAGCAGATCTCATAAACTTCCTTCCACCTCGGCGTCTGGCTCCCTATCCCCATGCCTAACCTTTAGATGTACTCAACCCTAACCATGCCCCTGAAAAATTTTGTAGTCCTAGGGATGGCCGTGCTACCGCTGTTAACCGCCTGCCAGCCGGGCAATCCCTCCAATCCAGCTACAACTACCTCCCTCCAGCCAGCCACCTTAGATGAAGGGCTGAAGCTGGGGGTGCTGTTGCCCATCACCGGCGATCTAGCTCCAGTTGGGCAGCCCATGGTTGCCGTCTTGCCGCTCCTAGTTGATCAGGTGAATGCCTGCGGCGGCGTCAACCAGGCTCCCGTCACCTTAATCATTGAAGATACTCAGACCGATCCTGGGTCAGGCATGGAAGCCATGAGCAAACTGGTTGAGGTGAATCGAGTGCATGGGGTGGTGGGTGCCATCGCTAGCAGTGTCTCCAGCGGAGCCGTGGATGTGGCGGTGCGCAACCGGATTCCGCTCCTTTCGCCTGGCAGCACCAGCCCGATCTTCACAGAGCGGGCCAAAGAAGACGACTTTCGGGGCTACTGGGCCCGCACTGCCCCCCCCGATCGCTATCAAGCAGCAGCCCTGGCCCAGTTGGCGATCGATCGCGGCTACGATCGCATCTCCACGATCGCCATCAACAATGACTATGGCGTAGGGTTTGAGCAGGCATTTGTGAATGCGTTTGAAAACCTGGGCGGCACGGTGATCAATCAAGCCAATCCCACGCGTTACGACCCCAAAGCCACCACGTTTGACTCCGAGATCGCAGCAGCTTTTGGGGACTCTCCCGATGCCGTTCTAGCCATACTCTATCCAGAAACCGGTAGCCTACTGCTGCGATCGGCCTACCAACAGGGATTGACCGATGGCGTCCAGCTCCTGCTCACTGATGGCGTCAAAACCGAGTCATTTCCTGACGATGTAGGGCAAACAGCAGACGGCAGCTACATTGTGTCGGGAGCGATCGGTACTGTGCCGGGGGCCAGTGGTACCGGTCTTGAGGCATTGACCGCCCTGTGGGAGGAAACCCAAGACACGAGTATCGGTGCCTTTGTCCCCCATGCCTGGGATGCAGGTGCTTTGCTGATCTTGGCAGCCCAAGCTGCTGGCAGCCATGATGGCGAGGCGATCATGGCTGAGCTGCGCTCGGTTGCTGGGGGCGATGGCGTGGAGGTGAGTGATGTTTGCGAGGGGCTAGCGCTCTTGCGGGAGGGAACAGCGATTAACTACCAAGGAGCCAGCGGGAATGTGGATATCGATGAGTATGGCGATGTGGTCGGCAACTATGACGTCTGGACAGTGACCGACGAGGGGGCGATCGCCGTGATCGAGCAAATCAGGCTTGATTAGTGCATAGGCTACAAGCCCGATCGTCCAGATCATCGAGTTAGCGTGAGAACCGCAGCAGCAACCCGATCCCCACAGCAATCCCTAGAAAATTGGGTAGCCAAGCCCCTAAAACAGGAGATATGGCACCCGTTTGAGCGATCGCTCCCGTAATGGAGGCTAGGAGGTAGTACCCAAAAATCATCAAGACGCTGATGGCAAAGCTTGTGGCTCTGCCCGTGCGGCTCGAACGACTCCCCAAGGACGCACCCACCAAGCCCAGTGCTATGCAGGCAAAAGGCAGAGAATATTTTTGCTGAATCCGCACCCGTAGTTTGCGAATGCGATCGGTATCGCCCGTTTTCTCAACCAGCGCCAGCTCTTCTTGGGACTCTAAGATATTCATCTCACCATAGTCTCGACGGCGAGAGGCGAGATCGAGGGGCGTGCGCGGCAGGGTAATTTGCTGCTGCTCGAAGGTGACAATGTTGCGAAATCGCCCATCAGCCGACACTAGATAGATGGTGCCATCATAAAAATCCCAGACATTGCTTTCCAAGTTCCACTCTGCCGACTGAGCAATAGCAATCTGGCTCGTGTCAGGTCGAGAGAGATCGAGATACGTCACGCCGCCCATGCGTTCACCATCAAACTCCCGCGCATAGAAAAAGCGAGTCAGCACATTTTGCCGC
This sequence comes from Leptolyngbya sp. CCY15150, assembly GCF_016888135.1. NCBI lineage: Bacteria > Bacillati > Cyanobacteriota > Cyanophyceae > Leptolyngbyales > Leptolyngbyaceae > Leptolyngbya > Leptolyngbya sp. CCY15150. Next base: position 62,289 of record NZ_JACSWB010000156.1, on the reverse strand, counting down.
TTACCCGGCTCAATCTGCACCGGGTTGTACTCTTGGTAAACAATATTCTCTTCCCGAAAGGGGAGGCGATCGTTGTTTAAGGCATTCTCTAAGGTCACAGCAGCTTGGTAATTAGCCGCTGGCACAATCATTTCATTGAACGCAAAGGTACAAGCCGTAATCACCAAACTCAAAATAATGCTGGGCACCACCAACCGCACCACACTGACCCCACAACTGCGCAGGGCCACCAGTTCACTATCTGCCGCCAGCCGGCTATAGGTCATCAGCGTTGCCAGCAGCGTTGACATGGGCAGCGAATAGGCAATGAACTGCGGCATATTCAGCAGCAAGATCTCAAGGGCAAGCTGAATTGGCAGTCCAGATTCGGTGACCCGGCGAATTAAATCAAAAACAGCGCCAACAGAGACGCCGAGAGAGGTGAATAGCCCAACGCCAAACAAAAAGGGCAGCACCAACTCCAGCATGATGTACCGATCCATCACCGAAAGCCGAGGCACCCAAGCTGGCAGACTGGACTGCGGGGTTGATGAGCGAGAGATCCCAGAGGTCATAGATGATACAGGCGGATAGAGTTGGCTACCAAGGACGTGATTAGACTTTAGGATACGACAGGCGGTAAGGGGTATGCGCCATTATCCTTCACCATCCTAATCGAAAGGGGCTGGTTATCTCGTCGGGTGGTTTACGGGAGAGATGCGATCGCCTCCCAGCGTTGCCAGGTTTGCGGCCCATAGCCATAGGAAAACCGTTGGGGATGGATGAGTTCAGCCAAGATTTCTAGCGAATCCACCAGCCTAGGCCCTGGACGGTTGAAATAATGATTGCCATCCACCAGATACACCTGGTTATGGCGCACCGCCCGCAGGGCCGACCAGCCCGATCGCTGGGTGAGCAGATGCATATCTTGCCGGATGCGATCGAGGCCAAAACCACAGGGCATGACAACCATCACATCCGGATCCGCCCGCTGTAGATCGGCCCACTCTAGCCACGGTGAATGCTGCCCAACCTTGCCAAAACAGGAGCGTCCACCGGCGATCGCCACCTGTTCTGGCACCCAGTTTCCCGCTGCCATCAAAGGTTCCATCCATTCAATGCAAACTACCGAGGGGCGATCGCTCTCCGCCAGATCCTGGGTCGTTTGCGCACAGGCCGCCACCCGCTCCTGCAGCGCCGCCACCACAGCATCAGCCGACACCCCCAGCATGGCTGCCACCCGTCGTAGGTCGTCCCACAGATCGCTGAAGCAGGCCGGCTGCAGCGACAAAATTTTAGGCTGAATCGTGGTGAGACCCGCCACCGCCTGCTCCACCTCCGCTAGGCTCACCGCACAAACCTCACATTGGGCTTGGGTGAGAATATGGGTAGGGCGCAGGTGTTCGAGCACATCGGTTTTAACCCGATAGACACTCAGAGCCTTTTGCAGCAGCAGGGTGACGCGATCGTGAATCACTGCACTATTGCCCTGGGGATCAAACGTTGGCTGAGTACATATCGGCAGCGTCGTGACGCTAGGCGGGTAGTCACATTCATGGGAACGTCCTACTAAATAGTCGGTCAACCCCAGGGCAGCCACCAGTTCTGTAGCACTGGGAATGAGCGACACAATTCGCAACTCTGATCGGAGCATACTACCTTGACCTATATTGGCTAGATTGAATATTGGCTAGATTGAATATTGGCTAGACTGACGCAACCGCTTTAAAATGTCCCGCCGTTTGTTGTAGATTGAGCCCCCAAACTTCAGCATGAGTACGGAGCGAGAACAGGGTCTTAAAATGGTAAGTTTGGAAAAGAACAATACGTCCATAGGCTAGTTGCTTCATTACGTTGAGAGAGGTTCAACCTTAGTAATTCTCAACCGTTGATGGGCATCAACATCTACCCATTAAGCCAGCCATCTCCATGCTAGACATCATGGATGTCAAGGGTGTCTAAGCCACAAGAGATGTGCCCATAGGAACTTCGCTGATATTGATCATCCATCCTGTTTATGCCAAACCGTTTAATTCCAAACCGTTTGCATTAGCTTCAGCGTACACCTGTGACAGTTCGCTCTTTTACCCTGTTGAACTTAACGGTCTAAGCTATGTCCAGTCCCAGTGCGGTGCTGCCGCCCCTAGCCAACTCAGTTTGGCATCACTGCTTTGTAGAAACCAACCGGATCCGCCTCCATTGCGTGACTCAAGGCACGGGGGAGCTGGTGGTGCTTCTGCATGGGTTTCCCGAGTTTTGGTATTCATGGCGGCGACAAATCCCTGCCTTGTCCCGCCACTTTAAGGTTGTTGTACCCGATCTACGGGGCTACAACGACTCAGACAAACCCCTGACTGGATATGACCTCGACACGTTAATTGCCGACATTCAAGGGCTCATTCAAGGACTAGGCTATCGCAAAGCCCATATTGTTGGCCATGACTGGGGCGGTGTGATTGCTTGGCATTTTGCCCAAACCCTACCGCAGCATCTCCATCGCCTAGCGATTTTGAATGCTCCCCATCCCCAACAATTCGTCCGAGACATCGTGGGCAACCTCGATCAGCTATGGCGAAGCTGGTACCTACTTGCCTTCCAAGTGCCAGAGCTACCCGAGTGGATTATTCAGCAAAACCTGCGGGAGTTTGTCACCCGTTTGTTTCAGGATCTATCCATTCGGAAAGGTGCATTTACTACAGCAGATACTGAAATCTATTGCGCGGCTCTCGCTAAGCCCCAGGCACTCTCCGCAGCCCTCAACTACTATCGCCAACTCATGGCTCCTAGCGCCTGGCTGCGTCAATGGGAGCGATCGCCTAAGCCTGTCACCACCCCCACCCTGGTGCTCTGGGGAGAAGATGACCACTTTTTGCATAAACGGCTGAGCCAAGGATTAGGAGCCTTGGTCGATGCACCGTTTCAACTGAAGTTAATTCCTCAGTGTGGTCACTGGATTCAGCAGGAAGCCCCCCAAACCGTGAATCGGGAGCTGCTCCGATTCTTAAGGCAACCCTTTTAGGGAAATGCAAGTCTAAAGCTAGAGGCTGGGGAGCATCCCCCAGCTCGGGTAGCCGCTCTCACACCCATAGCTTTTGTATCGAAAACCACATAAATTGTTGATGTTTTTGATAGTCTACCGGCTCTTTGTCAGCAGACATGTCAAACTGTAGAGCCTCTCTGGAGAAACTGACAGAATAGAAGTAGATCTCCATCATGCAGAGGCACGATTGATTTAGCTATGAGTTTTGCAGGTTGCGATCGCGACCTAGTTCCGCTCAAGTTTGATTTCACAGAGAGTTGCAACGTAGGTCTCGCTGTTCTTCACCTGAGTCAACCCTTTCATGAAGCATTCAACCCCACGACGCTATGATAGACCCCCAATTTTTGGCATCGCAATCTATACAAGCTCTAGACATACAACCCGATCCCGAACTCAACCAACGCTTGGGACTCTACCAGGTCTTCTTAAGGCTCTATGAGCAAAACCGAGGACTGCTGGATGAGATTTTAAACTTAGAAATATCTGGAGCCCGCTCTTTGCGAGGGGCCATGTTTCCCTACGTGCAAGGCATGGTTTTAGGGCAACGAGCTTATATTATCACCAATTTAGTGGGCAGTCGGAGCCAAGCCTTTGCCCAGCCTCAACATATATGGACGATTGGCCGAGACTCGCGCCGGGTGAATGTACCCATTCGCGATCGCCGTTTGTCTCGATATCATGCATCGATTGAATATATTCCTCAAGAAGGCTTTTATCTGCGTGATTTGGGCAGCAGCAATGGCTCCTTTGTGAATGGCGAGATGTTGCGTCAGCATCGCCCCCTAGCCGATGGCGATCAGGTGCGTTTGGGCAGCTTAACGTTTACGTTTTTTGTCACCCAAGCTATCCAGCAGCTCAGTGAACTATCTCCCGATGTGTTGACCCAGGTGAGCCTGGCAGACGCACCTCCCACCATGCCGCTCGATCCGGAATATCAAGATGCAGAGGATCTCTGGACATCGCAAGAGGATGAAGCGCGAGACTCCACGGCCGTTGGCTCTGAAGATACCTCGATGTTTATGCGCCGCCATCCTTAAGGTTCGCGATCAGGTATCCCTAGCGCTAGTCGGTGAAGGGCAGCGATCGCCCTGCGTTGGACTGTATAGCGCCGAAGAGCTGGCCCATGAGTAGGGACTGGGCCTGGGGCATTTGCCCATAGCTAAATAGGTAGGGTAGATCGGGGCTCGTTGCCGATTGACAGGCCGCAACTCCGTAGGGACTGCCGTAGATCAGCAAGGCTTGAATAGGACAGGTTTGGTGCAATGCCGCCAGCCACTGCTGGGCAAACTGGGTGAGACCGGCTGCCCCTCGGAAAGGATTACCCCGCACAAAAAGCTGCACGATGGTAGGGCGGGCCGGCAGAATTGCGCCCGGCTGACAGGGGCTGTGAGGATCAATGAGCCGCAGGGCATAGCCGCGTTGCTCAGGTATGACGATCGCTGAACTGGTGAGCCCTAGGAATGGACAATGAACCAGGCTATCCACCAAAATTACGTTCCAGCCCAGCTCATCAGGCTTGAGTCCGTCTATGGGGAACGAGCCCTGGCGATCGCCAGACTGCTCAAGAATGGTCTGCACCGTGGCGATCGCCTGAGGTGTGGCGATGGCATCCAACACCAACGGCGGCGGTGGCAGGGTTTCCCACTGATGGGAGGTATCGCCCGCCGGTAGACGATGACCGAGGATGCGGTGCTTGGCCTGCCAGAGGCGATCGAGGGATGCGTGGATCTGCTCTAGGGGTAGCTCCCCAGCATCCACCGCCTGGCAAATCGCCTGCACCGTGGCCACCGGATCCGCGGGCATCAGCAAACAATCGGCTCCCGCTCGAATCGCCTGGATCGCCGCCTCGGTGGGCCCATAGCGGCGGGCGATCGCTCCCATCACCAAAGCATCGGTCACAATCAACCCTTCAAACCCCCACTGCCGCCGTAGCCAATGGGTTAATAGCAGGGGAGAGAGGGTGGCGGGATAGTTGGCATCGAGGGCCGGAATTTGAATATGGGCCGTCATCACCGCATCAACGCCCGCAGCGATCGCTTGCTGGAAGGGCGGAAATTCTAGCGCCTGCAGCCGTTCTAAGCTGTGGGGTAAAATCGGCAGATCGAGATGGGAATCCGTGGTGGTGTCGCCATGGCCAGGAAAATGTTTGGCGGTGGTGAGAATGGCCTGCTGCTTAGCCCCTTGCACAAAGGCAGCCGCCAGCCGACCCACGACCTCAACCTGATCGCCAAAGGCCCGAACATTGATCACCGGATTTAAGGGATTGGAATTGACATCCACCACCGGAGCCAGGATCCAATTCAGGCCAATTGCCAGGGCCTCCTGGGCCGTGATTGCCCCGAAATCCGTCGCGGCAGCGATCGCTCCCTGCAGATCATGACCAGCGATCGCCCCTAGGGCCATAGGCGGCGGAAACCAGGTGGCTCCACTAAAGCGCTGACCCACCCCTTCCTCAATATCTGCTGCCAGCAAGAGGGGAACCGCGGCCCAATCCTGCAACTGCTGCGATCGCACTGCCAGTTCCACCGCACTGCCACCCAAGAGAATGACGCCCCCCACCCCCAGGCTTTGGATCCAGTGGCGCAGGGTTTCTGCAGGCGGTTCTAAGGCTGGATACTGAATTTGATGATCAAAACAGTAGCCCGATGCTCGCACCACAATCATCTGCGCCACCTGTTGAGGCAGCGGCAGACTGTTCCAGTCCGGCAAACTCATCGGGCGATCGCCCCCAACATCATCCGCCACGACCGGCTCAACCGATCGACCGCAGCAGGATAGGCGATCAACGCTATGCCCTTAATCATCACCACCATCAGCGTCGTCACCATCAGCGTCATCCACAGCCACCGGCTCTGCCCCTGCGGGCTCATCGTCGAGGAGTGACGGGTTTTGGCTGAGTTGATTGATCAACGACAGCACTCGACTGCCTCGCTCAATGCCCCGGTCTTCCACAAACAGCACCTCAGGCGTGCGGCGGAGGCGCACCCGTTTTCCCAGTTCACTGCGGACAAATCCTGTGGCAGACCGCAACCCTTCCATGGTTTCCGTGCGGGCTTCATCACTGCCGTAAATGCTGACAAAAATTTTGGCATGTTGGAGATCGCCGGACACATCCACATCCGTGACGCTCACCATGCCCATCCCCACCCGCTCATCTTTAATATCGGCAACCAGCATCTGGCTGACTTCGCGCCGAATCAGCTCGGCTACGCGCTCTACGCGACGATTCTTTGCCATAGGTGTCCCTCCCAACGGGTACAGGTTTAATCTTGGGGTGGGTTACTAGCCCGCATTCAACCCTAGCATTGCCCGCAGAGTAAAGGTGAGAAACGCAAAGGAAGCGACCATGAGCCCCACGAGAGCCACCGCCGTGGTGGGCCGTTCAAACAGCGGAATCAACGGCTTTACAAACGTATAGAGCACACCCAGGCTAAAGGTGATTAAATAACGGGGATAGCGGGAAACGTTTTGAAAAAAGTCTTGCATAATCGTGGGATAAAAATAAGTGCGCAGGTGCCCACTGGGATAGTACACTGTCAGTACAAACTGTCAATACAAGCAGACGCGATCGCCCAGGTAGCGCCCAAGCAGCGCTCAAGACGACCCAAGTAATGATGGCTCCTGTGGGCAAGTCTAATATCTAAACCGCAACCATGGTGCGCTAGTCTCTCCCCATTGTACGGACTGAATGCCTGGAACACTAGCCCGCCGTCAGAGATTCCATGGTGTTTTGTACCTCAAGTCTATCAGTCAACACGAATCATACCTGCCTCCAGGGCGCTACTGTTTAACCAGTCTCTCCTGCTTCAAACCCGAACCCTGAGCTGCCTCAGCCATGCCCATGTCCTTACCCCGTCCCTCCTCCGCTGCGATCGCGCCCCGACCGTTCTTAAAATGGGTGGGCGGCAAGGGGCAGTTGCTCCAGCAGTATCGAGCCTTCTTCCCAACGCAGTTTGACACCTACTACGAACCTTTTTTGGGGGGCGGGGCGGTCTTTTTTTTCCTATCCAGCCACCTGCGTCAAGCCTATTTGACTGACATTAACCCTGAACTGGTCAATGTCTATCAATGTGTGCAGCAGAACGTGGATGAAGTGCTCCACCACCTAGCAGAGCATCGACGGGCCCATTGTTCAGAGCATTACTACGACGTGCGGGCCAGCGAGGGGCGATCGCCCGAGGAACGGGCAGCCAGGCTGATTTATCTCAACAAGACTTGCTTCAATGGTCTGTATCGCGAGAATTCCAAAGGGAAATTTAATGTACCCATGGGGCGCTACAAAAATCCCGGAATTTTTGATCCCGATGTTCTCTACGCCGCCTCTGCGGTGCTGCAACGAGCCATCATTACCCGCCAGACCTTTGACCATGTTTTAGACATTGCCCAATCTCCCCGCGACTTTGTCTATTTTGATCCGCCCTACCATCCCATCAGCGCCACCAGCAACTTCACCGGCTATAACCGCTATGCCTTTGGCGAAGCCGAACAACGCCGTCTCTTTCAAACCTTTGTCACCTTAGCGGAACGAGGCGTCCAGGTGATGCTATCCAATTCCGACTGTCCCTTCATTCGCGACCTTTATAGCACCTGCGATCGCGCCCATATCCACACCATTTCGGCGGTTCGCTTGGTCAACTGCAATGCTCAGCGGCGGGGCAGGATCACCGAAGTCCTGGTCACGTCCTACAAGCCCCCATTACAGTCAATCTAAATGGGTGCATCCCAGTTTTGCAAGTTGACCCTCATCCCCCAACCCCTTCTCCCAAAAAAAGGGAGAAGGGGAGCCGAATTCAAAGTCCCTCGCCCGACTTGGGAGAGGGATTTAGGGTGAGGGCTATAAAAGTGGGATGCACCCATCTAAATCGCCCTAAATCATCTCGTCAATCCCAACGCCCTACCCATGCCGGAGCCCATCTGGACAGACTTTCAGCAGCAGATCGTGCAGACAGAGCTGGAGCATCTCTACCGTAGCGGCACCCGCCTCTCCCCTAGATTTGCCCCTACGGCAGCGATCGCCCCTCAGATTTACGCCTACAGCACTCTAGAATCTACGAACCTCTTCCTAGCAGACCTCATGCAGCAAGGGGCCGCCGAGGGCACCGTCGTCATCGCCCAGCAGCAGCAGTCTGGGCGCGGGCAGCGCGGGCGGGTGTGGCAGTCTGAAGCGGGGGGCATCTATCTCTCGGTGGCGCTACGTCCCAACTGCGGTGCCCAGGCCGCGCAACAGCTCACCCTCTGCTGTAGTTGGGGCATTGCCCAGGCTCTGCGGCAGGGGTCGATTCCGGTGCAGATTAAATGGCCCAATGATTTGGTGATCGAGGGACGCAAACTTGCCGGCATTTTGACAGAAACCCGTCTGCGCCAAGGTCAAGTACAGCAGGCCGTGGTCGGCGTGGGGCTCAACTGGAGGAACGCCACCCCAGCCCATGGCATCGCGCTGCAGGATTGGCTGATCGACCAAGGGCGATCGCCTCTTCCCTCCATGGAACAGGTGGTAGCCCAAGTCCTGTGGGGACTCCTGAGCGCCTATGGCCTATGGCAGCAGGTGGGCATGGCAGCGATCGCCCCTGACTACCACGAGCTCCTCAGCCATCTCGGACAATGGGTACCCCTAGGAGATCGGCAAGTGCAGGTGATCGGCATTTCACCCCAGGGAGATCTGGAGGTGCGGGAAGCTGAAACGGAGAGCGATCGCCACCTGCAGCCAGGAGAGATCCACCTCGGCTATGCAACTCTAGGCGAACCCAAGCCCAACGCTCTAAGCGCGGGGAAAGGTGGGGAGATCAATCGAAGCTAGGGACGTCCGCTTCTTCCGAGGGCTGGAGGTTTCTAGGGTAGGAGAGGGGGGAGCTGGGGGAGTTGGTGGAGTTGGCGGTGGGGCGATCGCTTGTTCTTGGGGCAAGGACAAGGACGGACGTCCAGCAGCCTTAGGTGCCGTAGTCTTCGACGACGTTCCCCCCGGCACGGCGTCGTAGTTAATCGCCGCAAAGGCATCAAAATTGCCCGATAGGCTCGCCTGCACCACATCATCGGTGGAAATATCCACCAGCCGCGCCAGATCTTGCCACAGCGACTCTTCTGCCTCAGGCGAAACCGTACTGTCTGCGGAGAGATCTTCAAACAACGGTACATCATCGACGGCCAGTTCGACCTCCGGAGCCTTGGGCGTCTCAGGCGGTGTAGCCGATGGTGGCGTAGCGGCCGCTCCGGTTGGCTGCTCTGCCTTAATCACCTCCATCACCGAATCCAGCAAAGGTTGCACCGCCGCATCAAGCTGTAGCAGCAAGGCAGGATCGAGGGGAGCCGGTTTGTCTTGTTCCCCAGGCAAGGACAAGCTGGACGGCTCTTCCGGATTGCGTTTTGCCTGGGACAGGGCTGTCAACTTGGGCGGGAGAGGCGTCTGGGCGAAGCTGTTGACAGGACTGAGCACAGCCTTGGCAGCCTCTGAGACGGCAGCCAGATCCGTCGCAGTCAGATCCTTGGGCAACTCCGTGGACACATCAATCGGTGGCGTAGCGGGCGGAGCCACAAGGGGCGAAACCGGCAGCATGGTATCCAGAGGCTCCTCTGCCGAGATGGGCGGCACGTCGTGCAGGGCAGACTGGAGACGGGCTTCGATCTTGGAAACATGCTCGGAAATGGCCTGGGCTGACCAAGGACGAATGCCCCTGGCTTCCTGCAAGACCGCGGGCACCTCGCCATCGGCGGCCTCCGCCCCTTCTAGATAGCTCGGCAGAGGCACTTCTAGGGATTTTTCCAAAGCAACTTTGAACTGCAACGTATAGCGCTGCTGGCGATGGAGACGCGATCGCAGGTCTCGGCAAACCGCTTCTAGCTCGGTCAAATGTTGCGTCTGGGCTTGGTAACGCTGCTGGGTCAGGGCACATTCCCGCTCTAGCTCAGCAATGCGCTGCTGGCTACTCGTAAACTGAGCCGTGAGGGTGTCAATGCGGATCTGCTGACGCTGCTGCTGGCGAGACACTTCCCCTTGAGGCGATGGGGATAGCTGATCGGCCGCTAGTTCTAAGGCTGGTGGTTCCAAACTAGAATCCGGGCGATCGCCCCCTAATCCCGCCGCCGTCTGGGCATCGTCTAACGCGACCTCAAGCTGATTCACCCGCTCCAGCAACGCATGATTACACTGGTTGAGATCTTGAATTAAGGCAATCAGATCCGACACCTCCGGTGGCGCAGGGGGCTCACTGGCCGATGGATCGGAAGAGGGCGGGGCGGTGCTAGCCGTTGAAGAGAGATCGGGCAACACCGTCAAGGGTCGAGGGCGATCGCTTGGGGATGTCGTCGTCAGCCGAGGCTGCACATCGCCGCTGTCGTACATCGCTCGCCGCTCCATGGCATCAATGCTAATGGCGTTGGGAAAATCGACCAACTGCCAATCGTCAAGATGGGCCGTGGGTTCATCCCCAACGGCGGAGAGAGGGGGCGCTTCCCGATGGTGTTGCACCGGATCACGACGCTCGGCAGAGGTCTGCTCCTGGGACGACGACGAATGCATGGGAGGAATGTTGGCTTCAGTCATGACGCAGACTCAATTCACCTCAACAGACGTTAACAGACTCTAAACATATCCGCACCGCCACAGCAGTGGTCAAACCTTGAGGCGAGGGATGCCCCAACGTAGTCTTATCCCTCGATGGATCTCGATGCCATAGATCTCGATGGGATGGATCCCGATATATCCTATGGGTGCATTGATCCGTAGCTCAGCTACCCACCCCTAAAACCTAGATATAGAACACACAGATTAGCCAGCTTTGGGCAACACAGGGGGCCGTGAGCGGGCGGGTCATCTGCTCAACGGTTGACGGAGTCCATGATCGCGGAACGGCACGAGACCAGCACCTCGGGGCATCGGCTGAATGGACGTTAGACCGGCTGGAGGCGTCCGTCACCCTAAGATATGCGAGATTTTAGACATCTGCAATGTTGCGGGGAAGTTGCGCGGAGGATGCGCGGCATCAGAACCGGGGCGATCGCTCCCCTCTAGCCTTGAATTCCCCAATCAGCTACCCCTTGCTAACAAGGCATGTTTAAAGATGCATGAAGCGATCGCAACAATGCGTAAAGCGATCGCTCCTATCCTAGCCCTGCTCCAGCAACATCGATCCAATCGGTCAAGCCTCTGGTACATCTGAGATTGGGCTATCCAGGTCGATTCTGCAGCGGAGCGATCGCTGCCCAACGATCAGACTCAATCCAGCCATACCAGCCCATTGGGACACTGGCGTGACACGAAAATTCACGGTTTTCCACCCATGACTTCGCTATCGTACAACTAGAGGGCTAGAGCGAAACCGTCATCCCATCAAAGGTTTTGCCATCCCCGTGATCTCTCCACTCCAACCATGGGGCATGGATTGACCCACACCATCCACAGGCATTATGGAGTCGATATCCTATGGCTACGCTTTCCCAACCATCCTTTCGTCCAAACCGCTGGGTCATTGTGGCCCTAGCCTCTCTAGCCATTTGGTTAGGGGGCAGCATCGTGGTCGATATGGTCATGATGCCTAGCCTCTACCTAACGGGCATGATGACCCAGCCTGACTTTGCCTCCGCTGGCTATTTGATGTTCTGGATTTTTAACCGCGTCGAGCTCCTCATGGCGGCCGTGGTGGTCACCAGCATGTTGCTGCTCACCCGTCTCCAGGTGATTCAAGCGACCACACGCCAATGGGCGATCGCTCTCGCATCGGTACTGGTGAGCATTTGCTTGCTGGAAACCTACGTCTTTTCTCCAGCCATGAGCCAATTGGGTCTCAATCTCAACCTCTTTGACGCTGCCACCGTACCCGATGCCATGACAGCTATGCACCAAGGCTACTTCGTCCTAGAAGTGCTGAAATTTGCTGCAGGCGGTGTGCTCTTGGCCCTGTGCTACAACATCAGCCATCGCACTCCCTCCATGGATGCTTAAGGTATAGATGCTGAAGGCGATCGCTGCCAACCAGTCACGGTAGCAGCTTAGGGCGCATCATAGTTTTCCAGGGGGTATTGCTAGGCAATGCCCCTATTTTTTGGCTCTATCCTGAGCTATCCACTGCACTATCCCCCCTTGGGGCCATAACAACCCTTCCGCGAACAGTGCGATAATGCCAATCAGTGCCAGGGCGTAGGTCTCCGAGAACCGCCATTGGTCAGGATCTAGTGAGACGGGGAGAGGGAATGACGGAACAACGATCCATGCCGTTGCGGCCAATAATTCTAGGCATTCTGACGGTACTGGTCGTGCTGCAAGTCAGCACGCTACTGTTGGCAAGTTGGAATGAACCGCAAATCACCAGCCGATTGCAGCTCTACCAAACCGATCTGCTGCTGAATGCGGCTGAATTGGACATAGTATCGAGCAGCAACGAAGCCGGCGACGTCCCGCCGGTGCAAAATGTGCTGGTGGGCGCGAATCCCCTTGCGACCGCGCTGAAGCAATATCAAGAGGTGCGGGAGTCTGCCGAAACGTCTCTACAGGGCTTTCAGAAACGACTCGATGATCTCAACACCAATGCAGCCGGTGCCAGTCCACCAGCGATCGCCACGCCTTCCAGGCCAGCCGCCGCCGAATCAACACAGACCCTGCAGCGAGCCATTCAGCAGCAGCAGAGTTTGCTGAACCAACTAGATGTTCGCATCGGCCTTCTCCAGGTCAATCAAGATGAGACCCAATCGGCCCTAGAGCTTTGGCAGCAGGTGATGGAGCGATCGCCCCCGCCGAGTCCTGAATCCACCGCAGCGGCCACGGATCCGTCCCTCGGGCTCACCGCCGAAATTTTATCAGGACTTTGGAGCCAGCCCGCCCGAATTTTGCCCGAAGCTGAGGCAAATGTACAAAAAAATCTAGACGGCTGGTTTCGCTACCAGTCCCTTGCCCGGCTCTACACCCTCCAGCAGCGTACCGAGGCCTTAACAGAGCTACAAACGCTCCAGCAAGCGATCGCTCAATCAACCCTAGGTAAATTGGCGGTGATTGGTCTGATGCCGGTGGTGGGGTCTTTGATTGGGATTGTGCTGCTGATTGTGATCGTGGTACAGCGCGTCTTGAAAGGATCCGAGTCGCTTCTTGCCCAAAACGGTAGCCTGGCCTGGGAAACGCCTTGGAACTGGGAAATTATCTGGCAGGTGCTGATCGTAGGATTTTTCCTGGTCGGGCAATTGGCCATTCCCCTACTGCTGAGATTAGTGGGCTTCAGCTTTTTGGCCTTTGGCATCCGCGCCAAGGCCGCCTACACCCTCACCTACTACCTCTCCATGTCCAGCTTGGGGTTGCTGGTGCTCTATCTATCCATTCGCAGCTATTTTCCCCTGCCCAAAGACTGGTTTCGCGTTAGCTTGGGCGATCGCTGGCTGGCCTGGGGCGTGGGTGGCTACTTTGTGGCCCTACCGCTGATGATTGTAGTGTCGCTGCTCAATCAACAAATTTGGCAGGGACAAGGGGGCAGTAATCCGCTGCTACAAATTGTCCTCGAAGAAGGCGATCCCATCTCCCTCAGCATCTTTTTCTTCACGGCCTCCATCGCCGCGCCCGTGTTTGAAGAACTGCTGTTTCGCGGCTTCTTGCTCTCATCCTTAACGCGCTACTTCCCCGTATGGGGAGCCATTTTAGTCAGCGGTCTGGTGTTTGCGATCGCCCACCTCAGCCTCTCGGAAGTTCTCCCTCTGACGCTGCTCGGCTGTATTTTGGGTGTGGTCTATACGCGATCGCGCAACATGCTCGCCCCCATGGTGCTCCACAGCTTGTGGAACGGAGCCACCATGCTCAGCCTGTTTGTTTTAGGCAGCAACTAGGGCAGCAACTTGTACTCCGAGGCGTCAGTAACCCACCTATGTGCTGAGGCGGGCAACCTTGTTCGTCCTAAAATTCCTTGTCGGTTTTCTGTCTTCGTTCTTCTATCTTCGTTCTTCTATCTTGCGTTACTAGGGCACCAGCCCCGATCGCAGCGCCACCACCGCCGCCTGCACCCGATCATCCACGGCTAGCTTGTTCATAATGCCGCGCACGTGGGTTTTCACCGTATTGGGGCTGAGAAAGAGCTGGGCGGCAATCTCTGGGTTGCTATGCCCTTCCACCATCAGGGTCAGCACTTCCATTTCCCGCTGCGATAGTTGGCCAATCATGCCGCTAGAGGACTGGGTCGGCGGCTTGAGATGATCCATGACTAAGCGGGCCACTTGGGGATCGAGATAGCTGGCCCCCTCCGTTGCCGCAGCGATCGCTGCCAGTAGACTTTCAACGCTGGTACCCTTCACACAATAGGCATCCGCACCACTCGACAACGCACTAATCACCTCCGTTTCAGAGGTGTGGGAGGTGAGCATCACCACCCGCGTTGTCGGCAGGGCTGTTTTAATCTGCTGGGTAGCCGCAATACCGTCCAGACGGGGCAAGCCGATATCCATGACCACAATATCGGGGGTGAGAGTTTTGGCCAGGGCGATCGCCGTGTAGCCATCCTCTGCCCGTCCTACGACCGTCAACGTAGGCTGACTGGAGAGCGATTGCTCTAGCCCAAGCTGCATCATGGGATCATCTTCGACGATTAAAATCCGGGTTAGGGTCAGGTCTGAATCCGCAGACATCTGGAATACTCCATAACAAGATTGAGGATCGCGAGCCGGCCGTGCTGCATCCCACAACCTGCGGATATCTGGATCTAAACCACTGGATCTAGCCAGGAAGCAGCAGCCAGAATGCAGATTCCCTCGGTCGGCAGCACTTCTCGCTATGCTATAGGATAGTCTCCCTTGTCCACTGTCTAGCAACGATTATTCAACCTACCGTGACCACTGGCTCCACAACCCCCACGCTGGTGAAACATCCCGAGCGGTTAGAAGCGCGTCTCAAAGAGATTCCGCTCACCCCTGGCGTGTATTTCATGCGGGATGCCGCTGACAATATTCTCTATATCGGCAAGTCCAAAAAGCTGCGATCGCGGGTGCGTTCCTATTTCCGCGATCGCCATGACCATAACCCGCGCACGGCCCTGATGGTGATGCAGGTGGTGGAGATTGAGTTTATTGTCACCGATACCGAAGCCGAAGCCCTGGCCCTAGAAGCCAATTTGATTAAGCAGCACCAGCCCCACTTCAATGTGTTGCTCAAGGACGACAAGAAATATCCCTACCTCTGCATCACCTGGGCAGAAGACTATCCCCGTATCTTCATCACCCGCAAGCGACGATCGGGGCAGGTGAAGGATCGCTACTATGGCCCCTACGTGGATGTCTACGTGCTGCGCAGCACCCTCAGCCTTGTCAAACGCCTCTTTCCCCTGCGGCAACGCCCCAAACCGCTGTTTAAAGATCGTCCTTGCCTCAACTACGATATTGGCCGCTGTCCAGGCGTCTGCCAGCACCTGATTACTCCTGAGGAGTATCGCAAGATCATCAAAAAGGTGGCGATGATTTTCCAAGGGCGCACCCGTGAACTAGAAGACCTGCTCACGGAGCACATGGAACGGGCAGCGGCAGACCTCAACTTTGAGCAAGCCGCTCGTCTACGCGACCAAATTCGCGGACTCCAGTCTCTAGGAGCCGACCAAAAGGTGGCGCTATCGGACGATACGGTATCGCGGGATGCGATCGCCCTTATGGCCGACGACCACCATGCCTGCATCCAGCTTTTCCAAATCCGGGCAGGACGGCTAGTGGGCCGGTTGGGCTTCCTCGCCGATGCTCAGTCTGGCAGCCCCGGTGCCATTCTCCAGCGGGTGTTGGAAGACCATTACCAAACCGTAGATGCAGTGGAAATTCCCGCTGAAATCCTCTGCCAGCATGAGCTACCTGACGCTGACATGCTGGCAGCATTTCTCTCCAGCCGACGGGGGCGCAAGGTGGCGATCGCCGTTCCCCAGCGCCAGGGCAAAGCCGATTTATTAGACATGGTGGAACGCAACGCCGGCTATGAGCTGGCCCGCACCCAGCGGTTTGCCGATCGCAACCAGCAGGCACTCCTCGACCTAGCCGACCTGCTCGACCTGCCCGATATCCCCCACCGCATTGAAGGCTACGATATTTCCCATATTCAAGGCTCCGACGCCGTCGCGTCCCAAGTCGTCTTTGTAGACGGTCTGCCCGCCAAGCAGCACTACCGCCACTACAAGATCAAATCTTCCCAGGTGCGGGCCGGCCATTCCGACGACTTCGCCAGCATGGCCGAGGTGATCCAGCGCCGCTTCCGCCGCTATGCCCAGTCTCCAGGGGCGATCGCTCCCACACCTACCCCCTTACCCCATCAATCCAGCGATAAAGTCAGCGACTTTCCCGACCTGATCATGATCGACGGCGGCAAGGGTCAGCTCTCCGCCGTGGTGAAGGTGCTGCGAGACATGAACCTGCTTGATGAGGTGCGGGTTGTCAGCCTAGCGAAACAGCGGGAAGAGCTTTTTCTGCCTGGCGAATCCTTGCCGTTGACCACCGAGGCAGAACAGCCTGGCGTGCAGCTTTTACGACGATTGCGCGACGAAGCCCACCGCTTTGCCGTCAGTTTCCATCGCCAAAAACGTAGCGATCGCATGACGCGATCGCGCCTGGATGACATCGCCGGTCTAGGCCACCACCGCCAAAAGCAACTGCTGGCCCACTTTCGCTCCATCGACTACATTCGCCAGGCCAGTCCCGCTCAGATTGGAGAAGTATCGGGCATTGGCCCCAAGCTAGCCCAGCAGATTTACGACTACTTTCATCCACCGCAGCCGGACGATCATCCGGAGCCATCGAGTTCCGAATAGGTCACAAAAGGGCTCTCACGGTAGATCTCACGGTGGACTCACGATAGATCTCACTCTGGAGAGTCTTCTTGCTCATCTCCATCAAGGCCTGCATCATCTTGAGCGTCATCAGTCGCCTGAGTCTCCTCTGAGATAGTCTCGCTAGATTCAGCGCGATCGCTTGACTCTCCCTCAGGCAAAGCAATCTGAGCACAGACCTCTTCATCGTAATTAAAGACCACCGTCACCAGCTCGATCCGGGCTGTATCACTTGGCTCAAACTCGTACTCCATCAACGTTTCCAACGCCGATCGATTAAAGATTGGATATCCCGAACTTTGAATCAACCTCGGATCATCGAGCAACTCACCCGCTTCATCCAGCGCCACGCCGTAGCGAGAAAAAGGCGACGCTTCTAGGGAACAAGCCAACCCAGGAAAGTCCCCCGTAAGTTCTAACTGTCCTAGGGCAAACTCCTCAACGCCCTGCTCTTCTAGAGTGGGTCTCCAGCGCTCCACAAAGGTTCCTAAGGCCCCCGAGGCATCTTGAGGCGATGTACCTAGGTCGGAATAGGCTAGTAGTTCCGTGACCGAGAGTTCGTCGTTCATGGCGTCTCGCTCAGCCTGGATGGCAGCGATCGCTCCATCGTCCTCAACGGCTCCATCGTCCTCAACGGCCTCATCCCCGCCAGCGGCTTCATCCGGTTCAGCACTCTCCTCCACGTCGTTGTCCACGTCGTTGGGGTTCGCCGCCATTAAATCAGGCAGGCTGGTCGTCTCGCCGCTATATTGCAGATTATCTTCTAGCTGCTGAGCCGAAGCTGGAGGATCGTTCGTAGGCTGAGTCTCTGGAGTCTGGGTTTGGGCAGGCGGCGATTGAGTTGCTGGAGATTGGGGCTGGGGCTGGGCTGGGCTGGTCGATCGCCGCTGAGTTGTCCCAGACGAGTAGGAATTAGATCTCGGCGGCGATGGCACATAGACCGGCGGCGGCGCATAGAGGTAGTCGTCGTAGGGAGAATACCAACTACTCTGGTTACGACTCGTATCACTGTCTAGCTCAAACTCTTGGATACCAGAGTTAAAATCTTGCTCCAACTCCGGCAGATCACTATTAGCACCAGCAGGCGGCAATCTCAGCCGTTGAGACTGGCTGAAATCGGGCACCCGACTCATCTCTTCTGGCGTCAGTTCCACCATCGCTACAGATTCTGGCAGACCCGGCTCATCGGGGGCAGAATTAGCCGGCAGCAAGGGCATCACAAACCAAAGCGCACCATGAAAGCCCACCGACGCAATGGCAGCGATCGCCGTCGGCTGGCGAGATATCTCTATGGCTCTAGACCGTAGCCATTGGGGAAAAGACCGAGTCATAATGCTTCCACACACTCACAGCACTGGATAGTTAGTGAGCCAGCCCCAGGATGGCTAACTCTGGTATCACCGACCGATACACCCGATAAAAAGTTGCCCTTGGCATCCATTCTGCCGAGATCATCTGCCGGGATCAAGACACTCATAGGTTGGCCAATAGACAAACCTCGAAGACCCTCACCCCAAACCCCTCTACCGCCTTGGGAGAGGGGCTTTGAAAGCATCTGCTTCCTACGCCTCTTTGTAGGAACAAGGGCTAGGAGATGGGCGGAAAAGAGTTGTTCGTGGGCTAACCCATGAATTCATTCCATTGTGCCGTGCAAGATTCTAAATGGCAGGATATTGACCGAATCGACTGAGCCAGCCCCTCACCTTAGACCAGAGCCGCCGTTCACCCTTGTCCCCTTATTCTTCGTCAGCAGGCACCATCGAATAGGTCTGCGCAAGATCGGGGATGGCCGCCCCGTCCTGCAAGCGATCGCCCAGGGTACTGGTTTGTACATTGCCCATACTCGGCCCCACAATCCCCACAGAAATCAAGACCTTAAAGGCATCTTCTGTAGACATCGCCAAGGTAATCACATCTTTTTCGGGCACCAGCGCATACCAGCCGGTGGTGGGGTTAGGTGTGGTTGGGATAAACACGCTGAGCATGGGTTCGGGCAACTGGGGTTGAATGCCACCGCCGATCGCCCCCGTCACAAAGGCGATCGCCCACATGCCCCGCCGAGGATATTCCACCAGCACCACCCGACGAAACTTATCGCTGGAGTCTCGCAAAATGGTTTCTAGGAGCTGCTTGAGGGTTTTGTAGACCGATCCAGCCAGGGGAATGCCCTGCAGGATTCGCTCTCCTAGATCAAGGAGCCAGCGCCCAGCAATATTCCGCGCCATCAAACCAATCAGCAAAATGCAGGACAGGGGCACCGCCAAGCCCACCGACAAATTCAGCAGGTTTCCCAAAAATGGGTTGAGATCATTAAACGGGTTCACCTGTTTGGGGATTCGAGTCAAAAAATCGAACACCCAACTGGCGATCGTAATCGTCAGCCAAATGGTGGTGGCTAGCGGAATGATGACCAACAAGCCTGCAATTAAATCGTTTTTCAAGTCTTGGGTGAAATTCTTGATCACAGGCGGGCCACTCTCCTTTCACGGATCAAACATACAACTGACAAGCTGGCTTCCCCTCCCTGGAGATGATGATCCCAGAAACCTACTTCTCTATTCTCAACCGATTTGCCAAGGAAATACATCCTCATAGTCCCAAACCAACCGAGATCAACGGCTCTAAACCCAAGATTGCGCGCTAATCCAACCAGCTCATGGGGCGATCGCCCTCCATCACGTCCCACTCTTTTTGTATCTTGCATTAAGAAATGTTGCAAGACGGCAAGCCATGTTCACCCGCAGAACCCAGATCATGCGCAGCATCCAGGCGATCGCCGACAGTCTACGACATGCATGACGCCCAAAGCACCCTAGAACGTCATGGGGATCGCTCAATCGCGGTCTTGAAACACCATACCGTTGCGAGGCAGGCGTTAGCATCACGATCGGGGGATTGCGATGTATCTGGTTTAACATAATTTGGCATCTCCCCACGCGATCGCCCCCCAAGCTCAGGGGAAATTTTCCTGATTCGCCTAGCATTATCCTAGCTACAATCAAGATCAGGAAGGTTTAGTAACTTAAATCACAGTTAAAAATTGTCAGTTACCCATCACAGGCAGGAAAAAGCAGGATGGGAGTCTGGTAGGATTGAGCTGAACTGCCGAATACAGCACTATAGGACAACTCCAATGCTGACGCTGGACGCGAAAAAGCCGTCTCAGGATATTCGATTAGGGCGAGTCTTAGTAGTCGAAGATGAAGAACTCATCCGAGAAACCATTGCCCTAGCTTTAAACGAAGAAGGCTACGAGGTGCTCACCGCTGAAGATGGGCGCATGGCCATGGAACTCACCTGCCAATTTCGCCGTACTCAAGACTCGGATGCAGAGCCTGTGGATCTGATTATCCTAGACTTGATGCTGCCGTCGGTGAACGGACTTGATCTATGTCGATTAATTCGCCACGAAGGCAACAGCGTTCCTATTCTGATGCTGAGCGCCAAGGGCAGTGAAACAGATCGGGTGGTGGGGTTAGAAGTTGGGGCGGATGACTATCTCACCAAGCCCTTTGGTATGCGAGAGCTGATTGCTCGCTGCCGGGCATTGCTGCGGCGTCATCGCAATAATCAACCGCAACCGCAATCTCAAGTTCTCAGCTTCCAAGAGATTACGCTCTATCCCCAAGAATGCCGGGTGACCGTGCGGGGGCATGAGATCAGCCTGTCGCCCAAAGAATATCGAATTTTGGAATTGTTTATGAGCAATCCGCGCCGGGTTTGGTCGCGGGAGCAGTTGATTGAGCGCGTCTGGGGGCCAGACTTTATGGGCGACAGCAAGACGGTTGATGTCCACATCCGCTGGCTGCGGGAAAAGCTAGAGCTGAATCCTAGTAATCCAGAATATTTGCTCACCGTGCGCGGCTTTGGCTATCGGTTTGGCTAGGACGCGATCGCTCAGGAGCACCACCGTCCTATCGATTGCGTCTAGAGGTGGTGAAAGACTATCCCATAAAAAAAGTATGATCATAGGATCGGGGACAACCAGTCCCGATAAAACTGTCGATAATGGGGAAACGCATCAACTGACGTCTGATGCGCTAACCGATTAGACCACCCAGATCAGCAAGGCAAATTGTGGGAATCTTGGAATTTATCTTGGGGTTGGTAGTTGGCCTCCTCTGGCTGTTCTACCAGCGACAGCGCGATCGCGTCAAACTCAAAACCCTACTATCCAATCTGCGCTCGGAGGGAGAGCCCAGTTCCCCCTTTTCGCTGGAGTCTAAACTGTCGCTCGCCATCACCTATCAGCAACAGCAAATCGAGCAGCAGGCTAAACAGATTGAGGTCTTTCAGCGCATCCTGCACACGGCCCCCATCGGCTACCTGCATGTGGATGATGAAAACCGGCTGGTTTGGGCCAATCCTCAAGCCGAGCAGTTGCTGAATATTCCCGGACAGGAGGGCATTCCACCACGTCTCCTCTTAGAGCTCGTACGCTCCTACGATTTAGACGAGCTGATTGACCAAACGCGCCACGCCGAGCGGCTCCAGCAGGCTGACTGGGTATTCTACCCCGTTTCCTCGGATCTCTACGCTCGCTCCCAGCCCCAGCCTCGGGCTCTGCGCGGCTATGGGATGATGCTGTCCAATCGCCATGTGGGTGTGTTTTTAGAAAATCGCCAAGAGGCGGTCATGCTCAAACAGCAGCGCGATCGCTGGATTTCTGACGTGGCCCACGAACTCAAAACCCCCTTAACATCCATTCGCCTGGTTGCCGAGACCCTCCAAGATCGCCTTTCTCCCCCCCTCAACGGTTGGGCAGAGCGCTTAGTTAACGAAACCGTTCGCCTGAGCAATCTCGTCCAAGATCTCTTAGACCTCAGCCAGCTAGAGCAGCGATCGCTCCGACAACTGAAGCGTAGCCCCACCGACTTAGCTCAACTTTTGCAAACGGCCTGGCTCAATCTTGAACCCTTGGCACGCAAAAAAAAACTTCGCCTATCCTATAGCGGGCCAGACAAACTCTACGCCAATGTCGATGAAGCCCGCATGTATCGAGTCTTTATCAATCTTTTCGACAACAGCATTAAATATAGTCCCGTGGCGGCAGCGATCGCCGTAGAAGCGCAGTTCAGCATCCAGCCTGATCCCGCCGCGGCCGGACGGTCTGACGCTGCCGGAGGTGTTCTTGACCCAGATCCCCCCGTGGATAGCCGGCTGTCATCTTCTTCAAGCCTTAGTTCCCAAACCAGCTCCACCGACATTGATGCACCGGGATCCCACATCATCATCGACTTTATTGATGCCGGAGAAGGTTTTCCCAACGACACCATTGAGCATGTCTTCGATCGCTTCTACCGTGCTGATCCCTCGCGATCGCGGCAGAGCTATCTCACCGTTTCGGCCACACAACCCGATCTGTCAGAAGGCGATCGCCCGCCAGTCTCCCCCGTACCACACTGCAGCGGTAGCGGCTTAGGGCTGTCCATCGTCCAACAAATTGTCACCGCCCACGGCGGCCAGATCACTGCCAGCAACCATCCTGAAACCCATGGAGCCTGGTTGCGTCTGACCCTACCTATTGATCCTACTCATTGACTCTACCCATTGACCCTCATGGATCCTACCCATGGAACCAAGCCCTTGAGCCCACGCGCCCCTCGTGGTTCTGAATCTCTACCTCAGATCCCAAGACTTTCGTGAAAAAGATAGGGTTCTGGGCAGACATCTTGTAATATTTGTACATGAACTAAACTAGGGTTAGAGGAATACTCAATTGTGCGTATTCCTATTGCCAGGTTCTTGATGTGATCTTCCAGTGCGAGGTCTATGGCTGAACGAGTTCAAAAGCTATTGTCAAAGTGGGGCATTGCTTCTCGTCGTCAAGCAGAGCAAATGATTCTCGACGGGCGCGTTCGCCTGAACGGCTCAATCGTTTCTCTCGGACAAACAGCCGACCCAAGCTGCGATCGCATCGACGTGGATGGAACACCACTTGAATCTCATCAGCGCCCCCAGCCGATCTACATCTTGCTTCATAAACCCGCCGGCGTCGTCACCACCTGCGACGATCCCTGGAATCGCACCACTGTCCTTGATCTTCTACCCCATCATCTATCCCATGGCACAGGACTACACCCAGTCGGGCGGTTAGATGCAGAGAGCACCGGCGCTCTTGTACTCACAAACGATGGCTCCTTGACCTTTCACCTGACCCATCCTAGCCACACCATTCCAAAAACCTACCAGGTTTGGGTAGAGGGTTGTCTTTCTCAATCCACTCTTCAAAAATGGCGGGACGGCGTTGTACTATCAGGACGGCGTACTCAGCCAGCCCAGGTTAGAGTTCTTGATCATCAGCGTTATCCGGCTCACCGCACCCAGCTTGAGATTGTTCTACAAGAGGGACGTAATCGACAAATTCGTCGAATAGCGGAAAAGCTAGGGCATCCAGTCATTCACCTGCATCGCACCGCTATCGGAGCGATCGCCCTCCACCCCCTCCCTGAGGGGCACCACCGTCAACTGACTCACCGTGAACTTGATTCATTGCATCCATCTTCCAACCATCGCACGAACCATCCCACCGACCATCCCACCGACCGACATCTTCCGCTCCATCGCGTTCGCACAAGGTAGTTTCGTTGATGTCAAGGGTACGCACTATGAGTAGACATGGCTATTACCCAGAATCGCACCAGGCCGAACAATTGGCGGCAATTGGCGCTTATTTGCAACAGGCTCGCCAAGATGCTCACCTATCGTTGGATCAGATTAACGCCTCAACCCTGATCCGCCCTAGCCTGCTGATGGCCATTGAAGCGGGGCATATCCATGCTTTGCCTGAACCCGTTTATATTCGCGGGTTAATCAAGCGCTATGCAGATGCTCTTGGGCTAGATGGCGCTGAACTGGCGGCCACCTTTCCGGTGACCCCAACGGTGCAAACCAGTAGCGGCGGCATCTCATGGCGGGATCTGCCTGCAGCCCAGCTCCGGCCGCTCCACCTGTATGTTGCCTATATTTTGTTGATTACGGCGGCGATCAGTGGGCTATCTCATCTGATGAACCGGTCGGTGTCACCCTTGGCAGAGGAGCGTCTGGTCAATCAACAGACGACGATGCCTGTTCCCACAGAGCCAGTCACAGAGCCGACTCCCGCACCAGCCCCCGGCGCGGCTACCGAGGAGCAGCGTCCGGTGCGGGTGGATGTGAGCGTTACGGCTCCTTCTTGGGTGCGGGTGGTCTCCGATGGCGAGATGACCTTTGAAGATACCCTGAGCGAAGGCAGCAGCCATACTTGGACAGCCGATACCCAACTGACGATCCTAGCCGGCAATGCTGGGGGCCTGGTGGTTACCTATGATGGTCAGGCTAAGCCCTTAGGAGAACCGGGTACGGTGGCAGAAGTGACCTATTCTGCGTCCTCCCCAACGGCCCTGATGCCTGATGGGGAAGCGATCGCGTTTCGACAGGTATCAGGCGATCGCCCCCCACTCACACCCTAGGTTCTAACGCCTAAGCGCATCCAAACCCCAGTTACCCAGCTACCCATCGGACTCATCCTCGGGGGCTGGGGGCTGGGGCAGGCGTCCATACATCTCCGTCAGCATATGCATCCGCCCTGCCAATTCTGGGTTGACGGCTTCATCTCTATAGCGCCACTCCCAGTTCCCGGTTGGGGCACCAGGCAGGTTCATCCGAGCACCTTCCCCTAGTCCCAAGAGATCCTGGAAGGGGATCACGGCTTGGTTGGCATGGGAGCTGAGGGCCAGGCGAATCATGTCCCAGTGGATCCCGTCATAGCTGATATCGCCTAGGTAATGGCTGATATGGTCTTTTTCCCAGTCTGAGAGGCTTTCAAACCAGCCCACCGTAGTGTTGTTATCGTGGGTGCCGGTATAGACCATGCAGTTGCGCTCGAAATTAAACGGTAGGTAGGGGTTGCCTGGGCCAGAACCGAAGGCGAAGTGAAGAATTTTCATCCCCGGAAAGTCAAACTCATCCCGTAGGGCTTCCACCTCGGGGGTAATTACCCCGAGATCTTCGGCCAAGATCGGCAAACTGCCTAGCTCCTTCTTGACGGTCTCAAAAAACTCTCGACCCGGAGCCTCCACCCACTGACCGTTCATAGCCGTGGTTTCCCCTTGGGGCACTTCCCAGTAGGCTTGAAAGCCTCGGAAGTGGTCAACCCGAATTAAATCCACATATTCCAACATGGACTGCAAGCGCTGCAGCCACCACTTAAAGCCCCAAGCCTGCATCGCCTCCCAGTTATAGATGGGATTGCCCCATAGCTGGCCGGTGTCGCTGAAGTAATCGGGGGGCACACCGGCCATTAGGGCTGGTTCCCCCGTTTCTGGATCCAGATGGAAAATGTGGGGCAGTGACCAGACATCAGCGCTGTCGTGGGCCACGTAGATTGGCATGTCACCAATGATCTGAATTTGGCGATCGTTGGCATACTGCTTTAGATGAGACCATTGGCGGAAAAATTCAAACTGGAGAAACTTGTGGTGGTAAATATCGTTGGCAAGCTGCTTACGCCAACGGCTTAGGGTATCAGGATCACGTTTGGCGATCGCGTCATCCCAACGGTGCCAGCTTTCGCCACCATGGGCCTGTTTAAGCGCCATAAAAAAGGCAAAGTCGTCGAGCCAAAAAGCCCGAGCATGGCAAAACACATCAAACTCTTGGCGCTGTCGATCCGAGGCATGGGCCTTAAAGCGCTCGGCAGCTCGATCGAGCAGGGGTGTTTTGGTGGCAATGACGCGATCGTAGTCAACCTTGTCGCTGGGAAAGTCTGGCAACACCGACAGATCGTCGTGGGTCAGCCATCCTTCATCGACCAACAAATCTAGGCTAATCAACAGAGGATTGCCCGCCATGGAGGAATAGCACATGTAGGGCGAGTTGCCGTAGCCCGTGGGGCTGAGCGGCAAGACCTGCCACAGTTGCTGACCACTGGCTGCTAAAAAATCAACAAAAGCATAGGCAGCGCCCCCGAGGTCTCCAATGCCGTGGGGGCCGGGAAATGAGGTGGGATGAAGCAACAAACCACTGGAGCGAGGAAAAGGCATGAGTTCAATCCAAGATGATAAGAACTGGAGTCTTTGCAGTCTCGATCGGCGACAGATGGGCAGGCAGCGGCATAGAAACCATCGCCCCTCATCCATCTAGGCGTCGGGATCAGACCACCGTGGCACCTAGCCCAACGAGACGATCTGCTTGATCCCCTCGTTGGGACACAAGGCGATCGCAGCGTTATCGTCACGGCTGGCTGACAACGATCGAGAGCATCCGGAGCCTCTCAAGGGCGATCGCTCCCGGAAAAAGACCTCCTGACTATAGTAAGGACATCTGTGAGAAATTCGACCTAGCTTTTGGCCTAGTTTTAGGTTTGGGGCCAGAGTCGCGTCCTGTCCGGTCACTTTTGTATCGAATTATGTTGTTTGACGTCGATCCTGCCGACCGTCGTCAAGGAATGATGAGAATGTTGAAAAACTGAGTAGACTCTAACCATGGAACGTTAGGATAGCAACGATCTAGACAACCTGTCAGCCGCCAAGTTTTGCCGAAGACGGTTACTATCAAGTCAATCCGCTAGCAGCCTAACCAACTGGGCCAGCACCCTGCACTCGCCTGTCTACGGTGAGAATCCATGCCATCATCTCCAGACAGGATCTACCGGAAACGTTACCTAGGCAAACTCCAACGAGAGAGGTGATGGCGGGATCCCGTGCAGCCTGTAGCCCAGTTCAGCGTCGGCAGAAGCTCTCAGATCCCCCATGGATCGTGATAGAGCAACCATTCCCGTTGGGAACCATGAGCTGACTTAGGTATCTAGACGTCTGCTCCTTGCCATGAGTATTATTGCCAGATTTTAGGTTCTATTCATGACACACGATCGCCGGAAAACTCGCTATCATCCACCCCAAGCCCAGCGCCCCATGGATCGGCCGAGTCGTCCGGTGCAGCTTCCTCGTCCTGCGCCGCCCCTGCCGCGATCGCCCCTACCGCAACAGTCAGCGGGCCATCGCTCCACGCCGTCGTCAAATCCCTTGCAGGATCTGCAACACCAGATCCGTCAGCCGCCACCGCCACCACCGTTTGCGCCGCCCATGCCTACGCCCACGCCAGCACCACGCCAGCGCTGGCAGTGGATTCGCAATTGGCAAGTGTGGGGCACAGTGGCTGTCCTCTGCACCACCGGCACGGGACTGTTAGCCGCTGCTCTGCTGTTCAAAATTCCGGCCCTGCCCAATTGCCCGGCTATTTTTTGGCCCACCGCCTCCGCCTCCCTGCGCATGTATTGCGCCGACATCGCGGCTAATAAGCGCACGGTGGATGATTTGCTGGAAGCCATCCAGCTAGTGGAAAGTTTGCCTGAGGATCATCCCCTACAGCAGGAAATTCAGGACTCCATTGAAACCTGGTCGATGATGATTCTTGAGCTAGGTGATGAAGCCTTCCAGTCTGGGGAGTTGGAGGAGGCGATCGCCATCGCAGAACGCATTCCCGAGCATCTAGCCGCCCACGACCTCGTAGATGATCAGGTGCAGGACTGGCAACGCATTTGGTCGGAAGGCGAAGCGATTTACCGTGCGGTGGAAACGGCGCTGCGCAATCAAAGCTACCAAGAAGCCTTCCGCACCTCCAACCAGCTTCTCTACGTGGAGAATGAATACTGGCGCACCGTTCGACATGAGCAGCTCCAGGAAGTCATCACTGTTGCCCGCAAGGATGGCGAGATTCTTGGCCAGGCTCAACGCTTAGCCGATCGGGGAGATCCAGATAGCTTGGCCGAGGCTATTCAACTGGTGCAGGGCATTGGCAGCACCAGCTATGCCCATGATGGAGCCCAAGCGCTGCTGAAGAGCATTGGGGAAGACTTTTTAGATCTGGCTCAAGCAGCCCTCGACCGGGAAGACTATGAGGGAGCGATCGCCATCATTGAAAGCATTCCCGATACCATCAACCTTGGGGAAGAAGCCCAGGATTTTCTCACCATCGCCTCCGCCCAAAGCCAGGCTTGGCGCGGCACGGCTCTAGATCTTGAGTCGGCTATTCTACAAGCCCAGCGACTGCGGCGCGATCGCCCTCTCTATAGCCGAGCCCAGACCTTGATTCGCCAATGGCGGCTAGAAATCCAAGACGTCACCCGTCTGGATACGGCCCGGCAGGTGGCTCGCCCCGGCACTGTATCTGACCTACGGGCAGCGATCGCTGAAAGTCAGATGATTCCCGACGGCAACCCTCGGGCTGGCGAGGCTCAGCGTCTGGAAGCTGAATGGCTAAGCCAGATCCAGCGAATTGAAGACCAGCCGATTCTTGACCAGGCCAACCAGCTTGCCCAGCCGGGAACCGTCGCCGCCTTGCAGCAAGCGATCGCCACTGCCCAGCAGATTCAGCCGGGGCGCACCCTCTCCGGCACGGCCCAAGACCGGATTGCCACTTGGACGGCCCAGGTGCAGCGCTTGGAAGACCAGCCAATTCTCGACCGGGCGCGCCAATTAGCCAATGCTGGCGACTGGCGGGGGGCCATCTCCACCGCGCAACAGATTACTGAAGGTCGGGCCCTGCGGGCCGATGCCCAAGCGGAGGTCACCACCTGGCGCAACCGCCTGGAAGGGCAAATTCCCCTGCAAGATGCCTATGCGATCGCCAGCAGCGGCACCATATCTGGACTGGTAGCCGCCATTCAACTGGCCAATGAGGTGCCGGCTAGCAACAGCAGCCGTTCCGAAGCCGATCAAATGATCAACACTTGGAGCTACCAACTGCTCAACGCGGCGGAGCAGCAGGCGGTGGTGGATCTGGAAAATGCCATTGCGATCGCCCAAAACGTGCCACCGCGCACCGAAGCCTATGCCGCCGCCCAACTGCGGATTCAATCCTGGCAGCAACAGCTCCAGCCGGTGCCTGATCTGCCCACTTTACCGGAAGAACCCAGATAGGCTAGGCGTCTACCAGTCCAGACCGATCTGTAGTGTAAACAACTTTTCCCGGGTCTCCGATTCACTACCGTACAATCAGCCCTCTGACGAGACCTGAGCTCGCTGTTCCCTGATTCGTCCTTTCACATCTGGCTGCATCCCTACATAACTTCTCCATCGGTTCATCACTATGTCACAACGACCTCGTCCTTCCGCTGGCTTCAACCGCGAAGCTCAACTCTTGAGAGCCTTCTCCCGTCGCCGGTTCATCCAATTTGCCTCCACAGCCTCCTTAGCCGCTGTATCCACTCGCCTAATCGGCTGTAGCCCTTCGAGCGACACGGCTGCAACCACCGGAGATACCCCTGCTAGTTCATCAGGCAGCACCCTACGCCTGCTGACCTGGCCGGGCTATGACGAACCCGAGGTAATTCGCGGCTTTGAAGAAGAATATGGCGTCACGGTAGAGTTCAAAACCTATTTGGGTGGCGAACAAATGCTGCAATTTTTCAACCAGTCGCCCGCCGGCACCTATGATGCCCTGATTTCCGATGGAGAATATGTCACCAAGCTGATGGCTCTGGGCGCGATCGCCCCCATTGATCCATCCGTCGTGCCGAACTTAAGCGACTACCATCCGGTCTATCAAGACTTTCCTGGCTTCTACGAAGATGGGCAGATGATGGCAGTGGGCACCCGCTTTGGCAACTACGGCATTGCCTTCAACCAAAGCATTATTCCTCCCTCAGAGGTCACCAGTTGGGAGTTTCTGTTACGGGAAGACTTAGCCGGAAAGCTGGCCCTCTTTGATTGGTATCTGCCCAATATGGGGAATGCTAGCTTAGCCCTCTTCCCCGAGAATCCTAACCCCTACGACCTCACCGATGCCCAACTGGAGGAGGTTAAGGCCTGGATGCTGCGCATGAAACCCAATGTGGCGCTGGTGACCCCCAATGTGCAGGATATTGTCAATGCGTTCATCAACGGTGATGTGACGGCAGGCCCCGTGGGTGACTGGGTA
The DNA here is from genome assembly GCF_016888135.1 of Leptolyngbya sp. CCY15150. Taxonomy (NCBI): domain Bacteria; kingdom Bacillati; phylum Cyanobacteriota; class Cyanophyceae; order Leptolyngbyales; family Leptolyngbyaceae; genus Leptolyngbya; species Leptolyngbya sp. CCY15150. Next base: position 32,613 of record NZ_JACSWB010000156.1, on the reverse strand, counting down.
ATCCAAAATGCGATCGCCGACGGCAACCAAGAATTTACCGCCGTTGTGCCTGAGGAAGGTGCGATTCGCTGGAGTGAAGGTGCTGTGATCTGTGCCGACAGCCCCAACCCAGAGCTAGCCCAAAACTGGGTAGAATACATGTCCCGTCCTGAGGTGCAGGCCCGTCTAGCCTATGCCCAAGCCTATAAAGGTCTTGCCCCCAACCTCAAGGTAGTCGAGCATCTCACGGACGAAGAAAAGCAACTGTTGGGCTATGTGACCGATCCAAACGACGCCAGCAAACTGGTGGTAGAAAGCCAGCTAGAACGCACCCGCGCCCGCCAGCTTCCAACACAACAAACCGAAAAAGCTTGGCAAGACATTTACAACGAATTTAAGGCCACGTAAACCGCCCCCCCACGGTCTTCTTCGCCAGGCTCTACCTAGCCAGATGCTGGGTAACTGTTTCCTATTGCTCTGTGGTTTAACACTAACGATGAGTTCAACCTCGACCAATCCACCCTCCTCCTTGCCCATCGCTCAGACAAGGACGGCAGAGACCTCCAGCGCTCCTGCTCTAGAACTGCGGGCGATCGCTAAACAGTTCAATCAACTGTCCGTCCTCAGCGACATCAACCTGCATGTAGATCCTGGCGAATTTGTCGCCATTATGGGCCCCAGCGGCTGCGGTAAAACGACGCTGCTGCGGTTAATTGCCGGGCTAGAGTCCATGTCATCCGGGGAAATCTGGCTGCATGGGCAACCCATTGGCCAATTGCCTGTCCATCAGCGCCATACACCGCTGGTGTGGCAAAGCTTTGCCCTATTTCCCCACCTGAACGTTTTCCAGAACATTGCCTTTGGGCTAACGCTCAAGTCCCATAACCGAGCTGCCGTTAAAGACAAAGTGCATCAAGTGGCTGAATTGGTTCACCTCAGCGACTTTCTCAAGCGCCGGGTGGGAGCGCTCAGCGGTGGGCAAAAGCAGCGGGTGGCGATCGCCCGAGCCTTGGTGATGGAACCGAAGATTTTGCTGCTGGATGAACCCATGAGCGCCCTCGATGCCCATCTGCGGCTGCGGATGCAAGGGGAACTCAAGCGCCTCCAGCAGACCTTGAATATCGCCTTTGTTTATATCACCCACAATCAAAACGAAGCCTTTGCCATGGCCGATCGCATTGTGGTGATGAATCGTGGACGGATTGAACAAATTGGCTCGCCCGCCGACCTTTATACCCATCCCCAAAGCCATTTTGTGGCGGAATTTGTCGGCAATAACAACCTCTTTGATGGCCAGGTGCGATCGCTCAATGATGACCACACCCTAACCATCCAATGCCCCCAAGGTCTAATTCGCGCCCAGCCCGGCCAGGTGAACCACAGCATCGGCGACATGGTCACCGTGGTCGTCCCCGCCGACAAAATGCGGCTTGATCCCACCGAAAAAACCGACAATAGCCTCAGGGCTAGTCTGCGAGGACGAGAGTTCATGGGCTCCCAGATGAGCTATCTCCTAGAAACCGCATCGGGTCATGAACTGAACCTGATTTGCCAAGAATCCTTCAGCGATAGTCTGCGCATTGCCATCAACACCGACCTCGTCCTCCATTGGTCATCCCAGGATACGGTGCTGCTGGGAGACACCCGATCCCTGGAGGGAGCGTGATGAGCCAGCCACCTGCTACCCGCCCCATCGCCACCCCCAATGAACGCAGCGGTCTCAAGTACATCGGTCTGGCCCCGGTGGTGATCTACAACGGCATCTTTTTTCTCTTGCCGCTGCTGTTTTTGATTTGGATTGGCTTTTGGACGACCGAAAACTATCGGGCCGTTCCTGGCTTTTCCTTCGACAACTACATCGATATTTTCAGCCAGCTCTTCACGCGATCGCGCTATGCCTATGCCCTGCTGCAAACCGCCTGGGTCGCTAGCACCACCACGCTTCTCGCCATCCTCCTGTGCTATCCCTTCGCCTTGATGCTGGTGTTTGGTGTTCCCGAACGCCTACAGCGTTTTGCGGTTCTGTTGGCGATCGCCCCCTTCTGGAGCAGCTATATTCTTCGGCTCTACGCTTGGCAAACCATTCTCAACCGCAACGGCCTGTTCAACACCCTGCTGCTAAAACTGCAGGTGATTCAAGAGCCACTGCCGATTATTTTTACCCAGGTAGCCACCCGCATCGGCATTTTGCACTACCTAGCGCCCATCGTCATCCTGATTCTTTACCTGGTGTTGCGCAACAGCGATCGCGCCCTGCTGGAAGCTTCCCGCAACCTTGGAGCCACCCAATGGCAAACCTTTTGGCGCGTCCTGCTGCCCCTCAGCAAGCCAGGCATCATCTACAGCGCCCTGTTTGGCATCATCATTAGTGCGGGCGATGTATTATCTGGCATTGTTTTGGGCGGCGGCACCGGGCGATCGATTTTCGGCCCCATTCCCCTCTTTTCCACCGTAGTGCTCAATGAATATGCTGGCACTACCAACCTACCCCGCACCTCCGCCCTCGCCACCATACTGGTGATTCTGCTGTTGGTGATCCTAGCAGCGGGTTTGAAACTATCCGACCCTCCCCGCGACTGAGGTGCCCATGACTGCCATCAAACTCTCCGCCCGTCCCACCCGCTCCATCAATCTACTCAGCCTAGTCGGATGGCTTTACCTCGGCGGCATGTATCTCTTCCTGATGCTGCCTATTTTGACCTTGGTGATCTTCTCCTTTGAAAATTCCCGCTTTCCTACCCTGCCTTGGACGGGATGGACCTTAAGCTGGTACGGCGACCTGTTTAGGGATGGACGCTTGATCCAGTCCCTCGGCTACAGCCTATGGATTTCCCCCGCCGCCGCTGCCGCCGCCACAGTTCTAGGCTTCTGCGCGGCCTATGTCCTAAATCGCTTCCAGTTTCTGGGCAAAAAACTCCTGTCCATCGTACTGATTATTCCGATCATCATCCCGCCGCTAATTTTAGGCGTGGCCTTTTTGGGGCTGCTGTCTGGTCTGCAGCTTCAAGGCAAACTGATCAGCATCTTTCTTACCCATGTGGTGATTTTGATCCCCACAGCGATCGCCCTGATTGGGTTACGCCTATCGCAAATGCCCAAAGATTTGGAAGAAGCCGCTTGGAATCTGGGAGCAACAGAATGGCAAGCACTGTGGCGAGTTGTCTTACCTTGGTCTATTCCTGGCATCGCTGGCGCTTGGCTGCTAGCCTTCACCTTTTCCTTCGATGAATTTGTAATTGCCTGGTTTGTATCTGGATTTCAGCAAACCCTGCCCGTGGCGATTTACACCTTCCTCGGCGCAAACCTCACCCCCGCTCTTAACGCTATCGGCACGCTGATTTTCCTGATTTCTATCTGTCTACTGGTTGGCGTTGAACTGCTGCTGATTCCCATTTTGCTGGGTCAACGCCGTTCGAGCTAAGAAGATTTATGGTGCCAATGCTCCCGCGTTGACACCTATCTCGAGCGCTCCTACAACCATTGAGATCTGGGTGCAAGAGCGCCACCGGAGCATTCCCACGCAGAGCGTAGAAACGATAGGGATTATTCACCTAATTTTCCTACTGCCCCCGCCTAGCTGCCAATGATGAGATTCAGCGTTGCCACAACCTGATCAACCACTGCCGAAGGCAAATGCTCATCCATACTGCGCCACCAGCGCTGGCTCAAATCGATGGTGCGAATCTGCTCGGCAATCACCGACCCGCTCACCCGAAACCCTTCAGGAATAGGAATTAGCGTCTTAATTTCAGGTCTAACCGTGCTGGCAATGGGTGACACAATCACCAGGCCACCCCTAGCCGCGTTAAAAGACATCTGGCTCAACACTAAGCAGGAGAGAGCATCTCCCATTTGCTCTCTTCCCTGGGTGGGATTCAAATTGACGCGAATCACTTCACCTCGGCGCAACTGCATCCTGATCTCCTTTCCTAGAGCAATTCCTGCCCCTCTGGCCCACTGTTCACAAAGTCGTTCACATCCGTGGGGTAGTAAAAATCGTCAGGAATACTGGCCAGTAACTCGTCCAAAGAGGTGGCGATCGCCTTCTTGCGGATCACCAACGCCCCATCTACTTCCAACATCTCCACTGTCGAGTTTTCATCCCATCCAAAGCTCTCCGCCAACCGATGGGGAATGCGTAAGCCTAGGCTATTCCCCCACTTTTTCAGTTGAATATCCATACTGCCGAGCTGAATTATACTTTGTATAATAGTTTAGCATTCCTAAGCAAGCGATCGCCTCTTTGCTCTCAACCCTTACCCCTCTTTATATCTCCAACCCTAAGCCAAGTTAAACTGCTGCAGCGCCAAGCGCCACACCGCATATCCCCGCTGACTCAGATGAATGCCATCCGTGGTCAAATCACGGTGGAGCACTCCCGCCGCATCTGTAAAGTACATCTGGAGATCGAGATAGCTCACCTGTTCTGCCTGAGCTAAGCGGGCGATCTGTTGATTCAAGCCCTGAATGCGATCGCTTGGCAAGGCAGGCAGCCGGGTTGGCAAGATGGAATGCACTACCACTTCCGCATCGGGATGCTGTTGCCGCAAGCGTTGCATAATCTGATGAATATTGCCCAGCAGTTCCTCGTCCGACGCTCCCCGCCGTAGGTCGTTAATGCCCACCATCACATGGACGCGATCGGGACGAGCTTGGTCAAACGCCGACAGCCGCTGCAAAACGCCCGCCGATGTATCTCCAGAAATACCTTGGTTCAACCAAAAGCGATCGCTTGATAGTTGCTCCGTGGGATACCAAAGGCTGAGCGAATCGCCGACCATCACCGTCAGACGATTGCTGCCTTGCCCTCGCGCCATAGACTGAGCCTCTTGATTCAGCAAGTCTACCCATTCCTCATAGGTGGGCTGTAGCGTCGCCCCTTGCCAATCACTCTGAAAGCTATCCACCGGCAGCCGCGTATAGGTTTGCCCGGCCCGCAGGGCCGCCCGCCGCTGTACATACATCTGCCCCCCAGAGCTAGGGCGGGGGCGAGGGCTAACTATGGGTTCATCCCAGTTCAGCGTTCCAGGGCTGGCCACCGCAAGTTGGGAGGGTTCCGCCGCCACCTGTTGCACAGCCGGCTGCCAAGCAACTGGATGGGTCTCTGGGGCTTGAACAGCAGTGCTAAACAGGGGCAGCGATCGCTCTCGACTGGTCTCCGGCAACACCTGGGAGCAAGCCATGGTGAGCGGAATCACATCCGACAGTCCCCATGATTGGCAAGTCGTCATGGCATCCGGCAAGGATGCGTGGGGCAACGGCGGCGGTTCCAACATCCAGACCGGCACTTGAGTCTGGGTCAGAAGGCTCATCGCTAACAGGGAAATATCACTCATGGCGATCGCTGGGTATGTTCATCCCTCTTTGCAAGCGATCGCCCCTGGTTTCAGGACAAATTCTAGATCAATCTGGCTGGGGCACCGACGGCGATGCAGACTCCGCACCACAGCTTCCCGTCTCACAGGCACCGTAGGCCGAGGTATACAGGGCCCGTTGCCCAAACCATGGATAGCGATGATCGCGCACCTGCTCATAGAGGCGATCGCCCATCCACTTCATCCCCGGCACATTTCGATAGGCCGCCACCAGCATCTCCCCCAAGGGCAGCGATCGCCCAATTTCTTCCGCCGCATCACTGCCCTGCCAGCGCTGAGAAGCATCTGCCCCGTCTACCAAGATCATGCCCATCTCGCAATCCGCTGCCGTGATGTCCAACTGCTCCAGCATAGCTGCATCCTGCATCGGCACGTAGCAAAATCGTTGACCTTGGTCGATGGCTTCCAAGAGTCGCACCCAGTTCACACAAAGATTGCAGGTGCCATCATATATGACATAGCGCATCGGCCTACCCCATTCATCTACTCTGCCTAGTGTCCCACACAGACCCTATGATGATCATATTTCGGAGGTTTAGATAAAAATTAGCCTCTTCAACCGGTTTTGAGGCAGGAATATGTACTATGCTCAAGCGATCGCCCTTTAATACGATAATACTCGGATTTTCTTTTCTAAAAAACCCAATTCTCTGAACCCGTAGGCATCTTAACCTAGGCTTTATGTTGAGATGATAGGTTCTCATGGACGGCTCGTGTAATCACGTCGTATCCAACTTTTGAGTCAACACAAAGCAACTATTATGTATATGGCACCAACGATCCGCTTCAAGCGCCTTGCAGGCATCTTATCTTTCATGGCGGTTCTGAGCATAGCAGCGTCTTGTGCGGGAGGCGGCAGTCAAGATACCGCAGGTACCGAAGGGACAGACGGTACCTCAACAGCAGCATCGTCCGAGGGCTCTGGGCTCGCTGGCGATGTCTTGGTTGACGGATCTAGTACTGTATTCCCCATCTCTGAAGCTATGGCTGAAGAGTTTATGGCGGAAAACGCTGACGTTCGCGTCACCGTTGGGGTATCCGGTTCGGGCGGCGGCTTCCAAAAATTCTGTGCCGGTGAAACCGACATCTCCAACGCATCTCGTCCTATCAAGCAAGAAGAAATCGACCTCTGTGCTGAAAACGGCATTGAGTTTGTAGAGATTCCCATCGCCTTTGATGGCCTCTCCGTCGTGGTTAACCCTGAGAACGACTGGGCTCAGTGCCTCACGGTAGAAGAGCTGAAGACCATGTGGGAGCCTTCAGCAGAAGGAACAATCACCAACTGGAATCAAATTCGTCCTGACTTCCCCGATGCAACGCTAGGTCTCTACGGCCCAGGCACAGACTCCGGTACCTACGACTACTTCACCGCAGCCTTGCTCGATGCTGAAGGTGAAAGCCGCGGCGACTACACCGCTAGCGAAGATGACAACGTCTTGGTTCAAGGGGTGATCGGCGACACGAATGGTCTAGCCTTCTTTGGCTATGCCTACTACGAAGAAAACCAAGACTCTCTCGGATTAGTTGCCATTGATAACGGCAACGGCTGTGTTGAACCCAGCCCAGAAACCATTGGCGATGGATCCTATCAGCCCCTATCCCGTCCTGAGTTCTTCTACGTTAAGACGACCTCTCTCGACAACCCAGCCGTGCTTGCATTCGCCGAGTATCAAATTGCTCTCGAAAACAAAGGTCTAGTTGAAGAAGTCGGCTATGTGGCGCTGCCTGATGCCGTCCTAGAGGCTGCACAAGAGCGTTTAGCAGCCGGCACAACCGGATCTGTGTTTGAAGGTGGTTCTGCTGTAGGCGTTAAGCTAGCTGATGTGCTGTAATAGTAGCCTCTAGTAGCAAGCCTTTAGTAGCAAGCCTTTCATGACATACTGACTGCTATGGAGGATGAATCATCACCATAGCAGTCACCGTCTTGGCCTATGTCGCTGTCCTATAGTCGTTGTTGAGCACGTCAGCTAAGTATTAAGCAAAGCGTCTAACTCACGCCAAACCTAGCTTCCATCAAGACTCAGGAGCACCAGCCGTAGGCAGTGGCACACTACAATTTATTGTCCATACAATCACTTTTTTCATGGCATGACTGCTAGCACACCTTCAGAGTCCGACCTGTGGCGGCCCAATCGAGCCGTAAGCAAGCGCACCGAATTTATCGTTAAGATGATCTTCGGAGCCTTTGCTATGGTCTCCGTGGCAACCACGATTGGTATTGTCCTAACGCTTATTTTTGAAGCCGTTGCGTTCTTCCAAGTAGTTCCTCTGTGGCGTTTTTTGACAGAAACTCGCTGGACACCTTTATTTTCCAGTGCCCAGTTTGGGATCATGGTGCTCATCAGTGCAACGGTGATGGTGTCCTTTATCGCCATTGTGGTTGCTCTGCCCCTGGGTCTCCTATCTGCCATTTTCCTCAGTGAGTATGCCTCTCCTAAGGTGCGCGCAGTGCTCAAGCCCGCGCTCGAACTCCTAGCTGGGGTGCCAAGTGTTGTCTTCGGGTATTTTGCCTTGCTCTTTGTCTCGCCATTGCTGCGAACAGCAACGCCCGCTTGGCTTCAAAGCATCATCCCAAACTGGGATCAATTTATTCCAGGACTTCAAGGATTTAATGCCCTTAGTGCGGGCATTGTTTTAGGTATTTCCATCACACCGCTTGTGGCCTCACTGAGTGAGGATGCCCTGTTTGCCGTGCCTCGTAGTCTCCGGGATGGAGCCTATGCCCTGGGTAGCACCAAGCGCGAAACGATTATTGCCGTTGTCTTGCCAGCAGCCCTGTCGGGTATTGTGTCAGCCTTGATCTTGGCTATTTCCCGAGCGATCGGGGAAACCATGATTGTCACCCTAGCGGCTGGTCAAAACCCGACATTAGGGTTCAATCCTTTGGTTCCTGTGATGGCAATGACTGCCTTTATCGTCCAGGTTAGCTTGGGAGATACCCCCGCCGGGTCGTTAGCCTATCAAACGATCTTTGCCGTGGGCATGACCCTATTTGTCATTACCCTAACCCTCAATATTTTTAGCTTCTGGTTTGTCCGCCGGTTTCGGGAGAAGTACGAATGACCACGCAAGAACCACAGGCATCTGCTGGGAATCTGTCATCCATCGCAGATGCTGGCTCATTGTTCAATATCAACATTAAGTTTCGGTACCGCTTAGACCGCATCTTTAAAGGTGCCACCATTGTGGCCGTCTCCATCGCCATTTTGGTTTTGGTTGTTCTTCTAGTCGATGTGTTGATCGATGGGTTACCGCGCATCAATTGGTCATTTTTCACCAACTTTCCTTCCCGTCGTCCGGCCGATGCAGGCATCTTATCGTCACTCGTCGGCACAATCTGGGTCATGGCTATTGTGGCCATAGTGTCATTTCCTTTGGGTGTGGGTGCAGGGATTTTCTTAGAAGAGTTTGCAGAGGATAATTGGATCACCCAGGCGATTGAAATCAACATCAATAACTTGGCGGGTGTTCCGTCCATTATTTATGGTCTCTTGGGTCTACAAGTCTTTGTGCGGATCATGGAGCCGATCACAGGCGGACGTAGCATTCTCTCTGGAGCACTAACTCTAGCGCTGTTGATTTTGCCGATTATCATCGTTTCCACCCGTGAAGCCTTGCGATCGGTGCCCGACAGCCTCAGGCTGGCTGGGTTTGCTCTGGGTGCCACTCGCTGGGAAGTTGTGCTCAACCAGGTGATGCCCTTGGCGTTTCCGGGTGTTCTCACCGGCACGATTTTGGCCCTGTCGCGGGCGATCGGGGAAACCGCTCCTTTGATCATGATTGGGGCGCTCACCTTCATCTCATTCTTGCCCGAAGGCCCTCAAAGCCCCTTCACCGTTCTACCGATCCAGGTCTTCAACTGGGTCTCTCGCCCTCAGGCAGAGTTTCATGTCAACTCAGCGGCGGCGATTATTGTCTTGATGGCTGTCTTATTGTTGATGAACTCGACCGCTATTTTCCTACGCAACAAGTTTCAACAACGACTCTAAGGGTCTTGTCGATCCTGTCTATGGGAAAGCGATCGCTCCCCCATCCCCCACCCATTACTAGCCTTGAAGCTTCAGTTCTACGTTACAAGCCCTATCCAAGCCCGACCCCAGAAGCAATCTGTTGAATTACCCTGACACACAAAATGATGCAAGACTCTGTTACAACCAGTATGGCAACTGAACCTGCCCTCATGGCTGAGGCCGTCAATGTTTACTATGGGTCGAGCCTTGCTGTCCGGGATGTATCGCTAGATGTCCCTAAAAACAAAATCGTGGCGTTTATTGGCCCATCTGGCTGCGGCAAAAGCACCATGCTGCGTTGCTTCAACCGCATGAATGACTTGATCCCCACAGCTCGGGTTCAAGGCCGGATTACCTTCCACGGTCAAGATCTCTACGCCAAAAGCATGGACCCAGTGGAAGTGCGGCGACGCATTGGCATGGTGTTTCAAAAGCCGAACCCCTTTCCCAAGTCCATCTATGAAAACATTGCCTTTGGTGCCAGGATTAATGGCTACCGAGGTGATATGGATGAGCTGGTTGAACAATCCCTGCGAGGGTCAGCGCTGTGGGATGAAGTGAAAGACAAGCTGAAGGAGAGCGGTCTATCTCTTTCTGGCGGTCAACAACAGCGGCTGTGTATTGCTCGCGCCATTGCAATCTCCCCTGAGATTATTCTCATGGATGAACCTTGCTCTGCATTAGACCCAATTTCGACCCTGCGGGTTGAGGAACTGCTGCATGAACTCAAGGAACGATATACCATCGTCATCGTCACTCACAATATGCAGCAAGCATCTCGGGTGTCAGATTATACAGCTTTCTATAATGCGGAAGCCACGGACAAAGGCGGCAAGGTGGGCTACTTAGTTGAGTATGACCAAACCAGCACCATTTTCCAAAACCCAGCACAGCAATCTACCAAAGAGTACGTCACCGGTCGCTTTGGCTAGATGAGTTGACGGCGAGGTCGGTTTAGCGACATCGGTTGGGAAAACTATCCGGATCTGATACCTAGCCTGGGAAAAAAGAAAGCTATGGCATGAAGCGTGAACCTTGCTGTTTTTGCAGAACGGGCTCACGTTTTTTGTTCGCAAGGACAACGTGAACGCATCTGGACGCAGGAACTTAGCCAATCCTGCCCCATTTCATCGCTGTCCAAAACTTGCCACATCTATCATCTTGAGCTTGCACCTGCATAGCCTTCCCTGAAGGCAGCACAATCCCTGCTGGATGTCTGCACTCTCATTCTGGGGATGCATGGCTATTGTTTTAGATCTTGGCAACCACCGTTATGTTGAAACATATTCAGGCTGTATTTCGACCGTCGCATCCGTCCAAACATCCTAACCCCCGAACAGCGATCGCTGCCCTTGCCCTAGATTGGATCCTGCCCCAACAGCTTGCCGTTGGCCCACTCCCCACTCCCCAAAATTACTCCAGCCTTCATCAAGCGGGCATTCAGTCGGTGGTGTCGCTCTGCGCCCCCTCAGAAGGGCTCATTCCCACAGACATCCCCCAGCAGTTTGACCATGCGCGCTTCATTCTTCCCGATAGCAGCTACATCTTTGGTCTCGATCCACGCCAACTGCGTCATATTGTTCACCATATCCACACCCGCATTCAGCGCGGCCAGACCGTCTATGTTCATTGCCTAGCCGGAGTGGAGCGATCGCCCACCGTCTGTGCCAGCTATCTCTGTCTCTATCAAGGATTAGATCTATGGGAAGCCGTGGCCGTGGTCACCCGCCAGCATCCCATCGCCATGCTGACCGAGTCTCAGTTTCGCGCCATCCGCACCCTTGTGCAAAACGAGCTTGCTCAGCCCGTCACCCCTAGTCTCTAAGCGCCCTAGTGCCGGAAGACAGAAGAACGAAAACAGAAAAACGAAAACAGAAAAACGAAAAGGATCCGGGAGACACAAGGTTTCCCGTCTCAGCTCATAGGCGGGTTACTGACGCCTCAGAGTACTAGGGAGTGGTTTAAAACTCATCCAAACCCTGATTCTCTCGTACGAAAGATCAAGGGGTTTAGCAGGTTTTAAACAGAGCCTAGCCTTTAACCTCACGTTTGATAAAGAGTTTGGGTAGCAGATCTCACCCTTGGAGCGTGCCGTCCTCGCCCTCATGCTCCACCACAAACACATTGGAGTAGAGATTGGCGATCACCTGCTGTCCTTCTTGGGTCAACGAGAGATATCCCAAAGAGTCTTTGATGTAGGGGTAGACCACAGACCAATAAAACTTAGGGTAGCTACGCCGTAGATTACCCGGCGTCTTGTAGCCCATGCGCTCATTAAACCCCATTTCTTCAAACTCGTAGAACAGGGCACTTACTTTTTTGAGATAGCGCGGATCGCTCAGTTGCCCAATTAAATCAGCCGCTCTGACCAAGCCAGGATAATTTTTGGTGTCCGCATGATCGCCATCTTCCGGCACCGGAAATCGCGTCAGCTCAATGTTGGACTTAATCACCTCGGCATCAATGAGACGGTTGCCGCTAAATCGTTCCGCCACAAACAGCTTGCCACGATCCACATGGTAGGGAGCCAAGCTGGCATCGGTGGCACCGGGCGGAATTTCTACCAGTTCGGTACCTAGCCCTGTGGAATAGAAACCGTTGTGATCATTGCGACACACCCCTTTGACATAGCCGATATCATGGCAGAGCAGCGAAATTATGAAGTGCATCCAGTCTTCACAGGACACACCCCCTTCACGGATATGCCGGCCGCGCAAGATTTCTTGCCCCACAAGAGTCACCAACAGGGTATGTTCAACGTTGTGGTAGAGGGCGTCGCTGTTGGCGATATTTTCCAGCGCCATCCGCCCCGACCAACTGATGATGTTGGCGTAGTCGGGTTTCAGACCACCATAGTTTTGTTCATAGCCCTGATGTAGCTCTTGTACAAAGGCATTAATCAGGGTCGTCGTGGGATTAAACATCTTCAATAGTCAAGACAGGAGTGATCATGTGGCTGTCGGCAATTCATGCTGCCCAAGGCTGTACGGGTCACGGCCAGGACGATACCAGCACACCCATCGGAAGGCCTCGTATGGTCATAGAGTGACGACTGGGACATCTATATGTGTCCAGCAACCTATATATCCAGCAACCAGAATACCGCTCAAGCTCATCCTGTGACGAAGGGGCTAACCCACCCATGGAGATCTCTTGAGCTAGTACCTATCTAAGTCATGCACCCTTTTGCCTAAGCGATCGCCCCCTACCCTGCTCTAGTCGATGCAATTAGCAATGGGCTTGCTCAGGCTTCCAGTGTAACCATTGAGACTCTAGGCGTAAACTCACTACGGATCGCAACCCATACGCCAAAAACGAGATCTCGTACAAATTTTGCGTGCGGCTTTAGCCCTGATGTATCTCTACAGGGCTCATGGTTCAAATCAGCAATCCCCTGATACCCATTATGAAAGGGGAAATCTTGGATTGGGTCTCCATCTCAACGTTTCTTGAACAATTCAGAGGCTGATGACCAGCGATACGAGCTGCCTTGCCCCCGATCGCAAACTAGCTACACTAGAAACGGATATTCATGAGATGACATCGTCTATGACCACGGTTGCAGATGGGCAAAATCAAGAGCAAACCTCCAGAACATTTCGGATCTCGCCGCTCATTCGGCTGACGCTCCTCAGCTTTTATACTGCCCTGACTATTCCCCTACCCATCTTGGCGATCGCCACCCAAGCTCCTATTTCTCCTTGGGTTTTCATCGTGGGTCTAGTGCTAGGAGCGATCGCCCTTTATGCAGCCCTGAGTGAGCGGGTAGTGATTACGCCCACCACCATTCAGGTGGCCTATCCTCGCTGGGTGCCGAGCCTGTTTCGCCGGGGTTGGTCGCTCAACTGGAGCAGCATTCAAGCCCTGAAGCCGCGCACCACGGGGCAGGGTGGTCTAGTGTATTACTTCGTCACCGCCGAACGCGATCGCGCCTATCTGCTACCCATGCGGGTGGCGGGCTTTGCCGAACTCGTGCGCCAGGTTGAAGCCTACACCACCATCGACACCAGCGATGTGCGGCCTCTGTCCCAGCCTTGGATGTATTTGATCTTGCTGAGCCTTACCTTACTCCTGCTCCTCGTCGATGGCTGGGCGATCGCCACTGCCCTCACCGGATCCATAACCGGATTCTGATGACAATGCCCAACTACTGACCACAGCAGCGATCGATACCCAAGCTATCTAACAGCAAATCGCTCATGGCGTTGGCCACGGCAAACTCGCCGTAGAAGCTATTGGAGAAGTCAAACGCCTGCATCTCGGTGAGCACGGCAATCAACAGCGACCCCACATCATTTTCCCCTTCCATGCGATGGCGCACAAACACCTGAGCCGCCCGAGCCGCAATCTCTTCGTTGGCAGGCTCCGGCAAAAATTCTTGGTCAAGCCATTGGTGTAAGGCTTGCTGCAGCCAAATGCCTTCCTGTTGAGGATTATCAGCCGGCGGTAGGGTAATTGCTGGAATTGATTCAGCCATAAACAGATCTCAATCTCAACATCAACCTCAACATCAACATATCAAACGGTGTGCTGCGATCGCATCCCTGGAATCTGATCAGGTGCAGCCCAATCAAGCGATCGCTCTCAGCAGATAGGTTAGCCCCACGCCGAGGTTTGAATGGTCGTATGATGGGTTCAGTCCTTGGCGATCGCATCTGGGATGCTCTGGAGTCTACGCCTATCTAGGGTGATCAGCCGGCTGATCATTAGCATAGGAGCGTGACTAGAGAACCATACCTAGGGGTGATCGGCAACGTTGTCAGTCTTTCATCATCCGTGAGGCTCAGACGCGCTTGATCAGTTCTTCCCAGTATGACATCCCCACCTTGATTCACGGCTATGCCCAAGGCTATTTTTTGATGGCCGATGAGGAGGGCAACAACCTCAACTGGTATGCCAGCCGTCAGCGCACCCTCATCCCCCTCGACGATCGCTTTCATTATCCCAAGTCGCTGCGGCGGGTCTTGAATCAAAACTGCTTTTCCTTGGCCATCGATCGCGCCTTTCAAGACGTCGTCAATGGCTGTGCCGATCGCGACCAGACGTGGATTTCTGAGGAACTCAAGGAGATCTACCAGCAGCTCCACGAAGCTGGCTGGGCCCATAGCATTGAAACCTGGCGAGACGATGAGCTAGCGGGCGGCATTTTGGGCATTGTGATTGGCGGTGCCTTTATTGGCGAGTCGATGTTCTACCGCATTCCTGATGGCTCTAAGGTGGCGATGGTGAAGCTGGTTGAACGGCTGCGATCGCAACGGTTTTTGCTCTTCGATGCCCAGATGATGAATCCTCATCTAGCGCGGTTTGGGGCGTATAACGTCACCGATAGTGCCTACCGTAATCTTCTGCGCCGCGCCATTGCCCAAGAGCGATCGCTGCTCTAGACGCTAGCTATGTTAACGATTCGACGGTTCGCCTGACGGTGGCTGGGAGCCGCCATTGGGCGGCTCGTGGCCAGGAGACATCAGCTCGGCCATGCCTTCGGTCATCGCCTTCGGATCCATAAAGAGAATCTTAGCGTTGTTGCTTTGACCTAAACGGTAGTTGGTCTCCATGTACTTTTGAGCCACTAGGTATTGCAATACCGCTTGGGGATTCGTTTGCTCCTTCAACGCATCGGAAATGAGGCGAATCGACTCAACGGTACCCTGGGCTTCTTCAATGGCGGCTCGCTTCTTCCCTTCCGCCTCAGCGATCGCTGCCCGTTTTTTACTCTGGGATGCCCGCTCTAGCTCAAGGGACTCCCGTACCCGCTCGGGAATGGTGATGTTCTGCACTTCCACCCGTAATACCTTCACGCCCCATGGAGCCGTCGCTTCATCAAGCTGATAGAGCAACCGTTGATTTAAGCGCCCTCGGGATGAATAGGTTTCCTCCAGCTCCATCAAACCGATGTCTGATCGCAAGGTGGTCGTCACCAGGTCAGCCAGCGCTTTCTCAATGTCCTCCACCGCGTAATAGGTCTGCGGCAGTTCCAAAATACGCCAATACACCACCGCATCAACGCCCAAGGCAATGTTGTCTTTGGTGATCGCTTCCTGGGGCGGAATATCGAGCACCTGCTCACGGGTCGTGTCTTCCCACACCACCTTATCTAAGCCCGGCACGATGAAATTCAGCCCCGGCGTCAGCTTACGATGGAAGCGTCCCAGCCGCTCTACCAAGGCCTCGTTGCCCTGGTTAATAATTTTGACCGAGCCCACCATATACCCAACAACGGCAAGCACCAATGCAGCAAGGACAGTAATCTCAGGAGCCATAGGATAGACTGCGGTAAAAGGATGCGGGCAAGGATATGGGCAAGGATGCGGGCAAGGATGTGGGCAAAGAGGGCGATCGCCAGCAGGACATAGATTCAACCGTAAGGGCTACACGCTAGGGCCAGCGTGGCTCGTTCCATCATTTAGGTTTAGATATCTCTCTCTAGCCAGCTAGCGTTAGCTAGGCGCATTCTAGCATTCCCATCCCACAAGGATTCAGGCCACCTCCATCACCGCTCTGCCCCGTTGGACGAAAGACGGGAGGGCGGCAGCGGCACATAGGTCGGCACCACAATCAAGGTATTATTTTGGCGGCCCACCACTAAGACAATTTGCCCAGGAGCGATCGCCCCATAGTCTAAATGACAGCAGGCTTTCCAGAGGGCACCGTTATACCAAACATGACCATAGCCTTGGATCGGTATTTCTTCATGCACCGTCGCTTCCACAGGCAGCCGCAGCACATCCGACTCCCGAGGAATAAATCCCTGCATGAGAACCGTGAAGGCAATGGAAAGGATGATCCATACTACAATCTGTAGGCTGTAACTCAAGGCTGGATGAACTGAGGCGATCGCCGTAATCAGCGCCGCAAGCCCCAGCGACAGCATCACCGGTTCGCCTACAAAGCAGCCTAAGGCTAGGGTGGCTAAACCACTTAGTAGCCATAGACCCTGATTTGACAGTAACTGTTCAAAAAAATCAAGGCTATCCACAGGTCGTCCCCCATCGAATGGCACGAGGAAATCGCGGCAATCTCACGTCCAATACATTCGGGGGAAGCAGTCAAATGCCAAGGCATCTGCGCTTTTGTGATGGTTCAATACACTGCACCCCGAAGGCTCCAACAGACTTAGGGCGATCGCCTCCAGATCTAGATATGTGACGCATCGCTTATCCTGGGCAACAGGTTTGATGATCCGCCAACAAGCTGACGATCAGAACGTAACCAAGTGGGAGCAGCTCCTACTTGCGATCCCACATTGATGGCATATTCATCATGGTGGGAGCAGCCCTTACGCTAGATCACATGGTTGTGGCGTATTCATCACCCATGATCCCGTCCCTAGACGATCGCTCCTCTAGACATAGATACAAAAGCTCCATGCCCCCTATCGAGCGCGTCATAATTCTTCAAACAATCCGGAAAACCTGGTAAGTTGGCAGCCGTGATGGGCAGATCGTTCACACGTCTAGATCGGCTGTATAACCAGTGTAGCGATCGCCTCTCGGTTTCTTCATCCGTACCCAAAAATATTTACGGATCGGGTCTATGGGCGCGATCGCCCCCCAAACCAACGACGGCGCTGACGATGTTGGCTAAAGAATCGATGCCCAGCCACCAATAATTGCCCACCGGGTAAAATCAACATCACCAACGGCAGTTTATCGAATAGGCACCGTCCCGAGCGGCACATCACCTGGGAGGATTGGGATGATTTACTCAGGGTGGAGGCCACCAATTGCTCTAGCGGTGCCGCCTTTTGCATCCAAGTGGGCAAGTCCTCTGGCAGTTCTTGATTGAGCCGGAGCTTTAACGTGTCCGAGGAAAAGGATTGAACGTAGGCGGCATCCAAAAAGGGTGCGTAGAGATCCGCTTCTGGCGTTAGCTGCTTAATAAACGCTAGGCTAAATCCTCGCAGTAGATGCCGCAGCGGCTCCGTGTCTTGCTGAGCACGTTCTCGCACAAAAATATTCTGGGTGAGAGCATAGTTGAGGTTGCTCGGATCGCCCACACTCAAATGGGTACCGCCAATCACCGACAGCAAATACTTCTCAGATTGTAGGTAGGTAAAGGGCAACAACTGCTGGCTAATGGCGGGGGTAATCGGGTCATCCGTACCTACTAAAATCATCGTGGGCACGGTGATCTGAGCCAAACTGGCTTCGTCAAACATCCGCCCCATCACTGGGTTCATGGCCATCACCGCCGCCACCCGTTCATCTCGAAAATTAAGCTGCTGATCGGGCAGGTCGGCAGCGCTACACTGCAGCCAATCGGAGGGCGCAAAGCCAAGAATGGTAGGATCGTTACAAAACTGCCGCAGGTGCTCTAGGTTGAGGGGAGCGCCGGCCAAGGTTAAGGCCGTATAGCCGCCCAGGGAATGGCCAATCACCACAACTTGGCTAGTGTTGACCCTATCTCGCAAAATGCTGGAGTAGCGGTTGAGCCGCGTCAGTTCATCCAGCACAAAGGTGACGTCTTTGGGGCGATCGACAAACTCGGTGGCGGGTAGCAAGTCTCCGGGCTTATTGTCTCGCTCAAATTGCCCTAGCGCTAGGTCATTCAGCCAATTGACGCTACTCCCAGGATGCTCGACAGAGGCCACCGTTAGCCCATGGGATGCGAGATGATTGGCCAGGTAGTTGAAGAAGCGGCGATCGGCTCCAAAGCCATGGGAGAGAACTACGAGGGGGCCGCTAGAGCGATCGCTCCAGTATAAATCGACGGGAATCGTGCGGTTGCGTTCGCGATCGCGCAAGTTCAGGGTCTGACGGCGCACGGGACGGTAGCCTGATTCTGTGGGATCGAAGGCTCCATGAAAAGGCACCGTTTCCGCCGTTAATTCTCGCTCTAGGGTGGAACGAAGCGACTGACTTTGCCAATAGGGCAAGCTCATCTGGGAGGCCATGGCGATCGCCGCCTGCAGATCCAGGGTGACGGTTTCCTCGGGGAAGCTTTTGAGAATGCCCAGCAGACTCAGCCCCTTAGAGGTTTGGGCAGCCGTCGTTAGAGTTTGCTGCAACTGCTCGGGGGTGCTGTCTACAACAATCACCTCTAGCATCGAGAGCAGGCGATCGCCCGCTGAGGAGTTGAGCAGGTCTTGGACTAGCACTTCCCCTACCGCTGGATCCACCTGTAGGTAGCCATTTAGGGTGTGGCGCACATCATCGCCCATGAAGGCGGAATAGAGGTGAAGAGAGGGGGGCACCGTTCCCGTTTGGGCAAAAGTTTCTAGGTCAGCGATCGCCACCGACTGTCTTAGCGGGCCTAAGCGTACTGCCACCTGCTCAGCAGCGATCGCCGATCCACCGTTCCACAGCACCGCCGCACCCAACAAACAGCCCCAGCCATAGCGCAGTCTACAGCGCAGTCGCCGAGACCAAGAGGACGACGGGCTCGCAGGCTTCACCAATCTATCCCCTACCGGCAGGGGCACCTCTTCCGAGGGCAAGCGATGATGATCACGAATGGAGGGTGGCGTGTTCACGGACGTTTCACGACGTTAAAACCAACAATAGGGGGCGATCGCGGGCTTTAGAACGATACTTCGCTAGCAACTAGGTCTTCTTGCCCTGTCGATTACCCTATCAACAGAAGCGACCCCGATCACCCTTCCTCCGGGTGATTTATGGAAGAACTGGGAGCGATCGCCCGAGGCTGACAGAACATAACTTTCCCATAGGCATGATAGTCAAAACCTTGCAGCCATAAGGTTGCAGGCGTACCGATTGACTCCTAGATCTGCTTCAAAGCATGGCCCATGGCCAAACCAGATGGCTGGAGCCTATCCAGCATCTGAGTCCAACATGTTCTACCCGCCTGGAGCCATCTAGTAACGTTTTATGTACCTTGAGCCACGGCAAGGGTAAATTACAGAACCCTTGTCAAACGGTTGATGGCGCATCCTGAGCGCCTCGCTCTTCCCTTAATATACCCACTTAAGAGCAGCCACGATCCAGGCAAGAAACAGGGCAGGCGCATCTCACTTTTGTAACCCTCACCCTAAATCCCTCTCCCAAGTCGGGCGAGGGACTTTGATTCAACGAGCAGACAACCCTATTGATTCGGAGGATGCGGTAGGTTAACGCGTCAACGTTTTACAAGACGGTGCGTTACGGCTTTTCCTAACAGCACACTACTTCGAGGACTGGGAATTCCTGCTGCCAGCCTAAATTACTGCGCCGATCCAGCTAAGCAGCGAATCGCCTCCAACATGCCGCGCGCCTTGTTTAGGGTTTCTTGATACTCCCGTTCGGGCACCGAGTCGGCTACCAGACCCGCGCCAGCCTGCACGCTGACCGTATGGGAGCCATCTGCTTGACGGCGCACCACCATGGTACGAATGGCGATCGCTGTATTGAGCTGTCCTTCAAAATCGTAGTAGCCATAGGCACCGGAGTAGGGGCCCCGGCGATCGGGTTCGAGGTCGTGGATAATCTCCATGGCGCGAATCTTGGGCGCACCGCTGACGGTTCCTGCCGGAAAGCAAGCCTTGAGCAAATCCCAAGCCGTTTTGCTGGGCGACAGAGCACCAACCACGTTACTGACGATGTGCATGACGTGGGAGTAGCGCTCCACCAGCATCAGCTCATCCACCGTGACGCTGCCATTTACGCAAACTCGCCCCAGATCATTGCGCCCCAAGTCTACGAGCATGACGTGTTCCGCCACCTCTTTAGGATCCTGGAGTAAATCCGTAGCCAGATCCCGATCCTCTGCCACCGTCTTGCCGCGCGGCCGAGTGCCGGCAATGGGTCGTAGGGTGGCGATCGCCTCCGTCGATTCTGCCGATCGCTCGGCCTTGACCATCACCTCTGGACTAGAGCCAATAATTTGCCAGTCGCCAAACTGGAAGTAGGCCATGTAGGGCGATGGATTAATCAAGCGCAGGGAACGGTATAGCGCAAAGGGATCGCCGGTGTATTGGGCTGTCAACCGCTGGGAGATGACGACTTGGAAAATGTCGCCATCGCGAATGTGGGCCTTGGCCGTTTCCACGTTGCGGCAATAGTGCTCCGGCTCGGTGTTGCTGGTGTAGTTGAGGGGAGCGCGGGACGCATCCGACGGCGGCGTCCATTCCAGCACCGTGTCTTGATTGGTCAACGGCAGTTGCAGCTTGCTCACCAAGCGATTCACGCAGGCACAGGCTTGATCATAGGCTTGGCGCAGATCGGTGTCTGGATCGCGTAAATCCGCATAGGCGATCGCCCAGATCTTGCGCTGCACTTGGTCAAAAATCAGCAAATGGTCAATCTGCATCCAGAGACCATCGGGCAAGTCGTCATCCGTGAGCGGATGCACCGGCACCCGTGGCTCAATCCAATGAATCAGCTCATAGCCCCAAAAGCCAAATAGGCCGCCAATGCCCGGCGGGAGCTGGGGCAAGGTCACCGGCTTATAGGGAGACAAACAGTCTGATAGGGCGGTGAAGGGATCGCCCTCAAAGATCTGAGTTTCGCCACTGCGGTGGGTTTGAATGGTGCGATCGCCCCTTGCTTCTAGCACCCATACAGGGTCGCACCCCAATAGACTATAGCGGCCAATGGTTTCGCCCCCCTCAATCGACTCCAGCAAGAAGCTATAGGGCTGCCCTGCACAGACCTTATACCAAGCCGACACGGGCGTATCGAGATCGGCGACCCATTCTTGATAGACCGGAACGAAATTTCCCTCTTGGGCCAAGGCTGAAAAGTCTTCAAACGTCGGAAAAATCATGCTGTGCTTCTCGTTGGCGATCGCGTCCTAAAAATCTATCATGCCGCTTGGCTCAAGGTTCACCGAGCCGGTAGACGATAGTCCACTTGTCGTCAGACTGTCGTCAGGCTGTTGTTAGAGAACCCCTGAAACGAAAAAATTGGAGGCAACTATAACCATTGCCTCCAACTCAGTATTATGAACGCTAGATTACAGATCAAATACTAGGCATAGCCCGAAGGCATCCCAGTTTATGCGTCAAAAGGTTGACGGCCGCTAAATTTGATCGTAGCCGGCTCAGGGTTGCTGCCAATATTGCGATCAACCTTGCCATTAAATTCCCGACCAGCATTCACCTTCTCAGGGAACACTCCATCTGCGGGATGGAGATATTGGATCTCCCCACTCGGGTAAACGCGATAGATTTTATAGTCTTCGATTCTAGGCTTGAACTTAGTGCGAAGCTGTGTACCCAGCGCCAAGCATTGCTCTTTGCGAGCCAAGTAGAGCAGATTTTCGCCCTCTTTCATGATGGCGGCTCCACCGGTCGGCATTTCAAACACCTGCTCTTTAGAACTAGTCCAGGTGATAGCGTACTTTTCCTCAACTT
The DNA here is from genome assembly GCF_016888135.1 of Leptolyngbya sp. CCY15150. Classification (NCBI taxonomy): domain Bacteria; kingdom Bacillati; phylum Cyanobacteriota; class Cyanophyceae; order Leptolyngbyales; family Leptolyngbyaceae; genus Leptolyngbya; species Leptolyngbya sp. CCY15150. The sequence goes on along the minus strand of NZ_JACSWB010000156.1, from coordinate 10,960 downwards.
CAGCTTTGGTGAGCAGACCGCCTGTGCTGCCACCGAAAATAGGAGTTTGTCCAGTAAGCGTTTCCGTCATGAGTTTTTACTCTGAGCATTTTTAAGGAATGCTATCACTCATGTTTTACCAACCGTTCACCTTCGTATGGATCTGTAACAGTTCTTCAGGGTTCTTGTTACGGTCGTTAACAGTTTTTAGATTCCAGACGGTTAGATTCCAGACGGTCGATGTGCCGCTGGATCAAAGGTCAAACCTGGGCATGAGTTGCAGCATCCCTAGCCCTAAATCTTGCTTGGAGAGCGATCGCACCTCAAATAGGGCCATCATGTCATTCATGCCCGGCGAGCCGCGAGATGCCCCCTTAAGCCCCCGAGCAATCACCAATCCGCACATGCCAGAGGTCTGTTGACAGCGCCGATCCCATTTTTTCCGCGCCTGAATATGCACCGGATCGTCGTCAACAAACTCGCCAAATAGATGGTTTTCGCCATTAATCGTTTGCAAAATACCCAGGTCATAGCGCGCCCCGACAAAAGGATCTTCCCCAGGGCTAAACCCAATCCCCTGCAGCCCACCCCCAGCCTGCAACGCTTCAATCATGGCGATCGCTTTGGGTCGAGACGTTTGAATCAACACAATCGGCAACCCATCCGCCGCTTCAGGAATAGCATCCGTCGCTGCCTGGTAGGTGCGGGCCAGCTTCCGCACCATGGCAACAACCTCCCAGGGCATGGCTCCCAAGCTATAAAAAGCATCCTCAGGCATGAGATCGCTGCTCAAGAACGGTAGGGAGTCGATATCATCGTCTGAAGCCAGATCGTCTGCCATGGCCGCTAGGTCATCTGCCACATCTGGCAAGGTTGAAACCTGCACCAACACTTTTTCAGAGTCCTCCGTGGGATTAGGAATCCGATAGCGACCCGTTTTCTTCGGAAACTGATCGATGGCGAGGCTTGCGAGATGGTTACGAAAGAACCGACGCAGGGCAGATAGGGCCAACAGCACCGTTACCGCTTCCTCGTCATACAGCACCGGACGCATTCCCTCTAAGGGATGCAGGTTGCCAAAATGAGGCTCAACCGTACTGCCATCCTCCCCTGCCTTGGGATCTAGAACGATCTCAAGGTCATCCTCCTCCAGCACATCGTAGGTGAGAAATAGGCAATCTTGGGACAAAAAGGCCTCCTCTAAGAGCTGGGGAGACTCATCGGATAGGGTCATCACCTGCTGACGAAATGCCTTCAGAGAATCGAGGGAGCGGTACATTAAAATCCCATACTCCATCTCTTCCATGCCCAAAATAGAGGCATAGAGCGTTGTGACTTCCGCCTGCTTAACCACAATCTCTAAAATCTTCTCTTCATCCAGGCGTTGCCAAGGTGCATCCTGCCAAAGTCCTTCCGCAACCTCAAGGAGGGGTTGAGCATAGGCCTCAGGCAACTGGGGCGCACGGTTCGATACAAAATCGTACAGCCCGCGAAAGATTTCATCGATCAGCGGTAGCTCAGGCACATAGTCAACAATGATGTCGAGCCCCTGTAAAACACCGCGCAGGTAAAACTGAATTTCACGGTTGCGCACCAAAATCTTTTTGGGTCGGCTAGGACGGGAGGGACTATGGGGCGATTCCATCGATCGCAACAGCCCACGCACGATCACCTCAGGCCCCGTATCACTAGACACCAACTCCATCGACCGCACCACTGCATCGGTACCATCGACCCACAAAATGCATTCATCACCCTTGGAATTGGCACCGATATCGGCAATCGATGCTCGACTGCCGAGAGCACAGCGATCGCCCTCCCAAACACTAGAAGACTGAGGCAATTTCTGGAGTCGGCGACGGGTTGAACGATTCAGCGCAGTCATAGAATTAATAAGTAATGCGTACAGAGACAACCTAAGCAACTTTCAAGGCAACGTTTTTAACGGTAGCGCTTGCCAAAGTTGATGGGAACAATAATTTTCTTATAGCGCGAACCCATGATTCTGATCCGTCCTACATGACCTATGACGACTGCCACCTAGTCCCTGCGGCTATCTTGGTCTATTCTTACAGCCGCTCATGTTGCCGCTGTTAGGGGTGAAGCAATAGAGCGATCGCTACCCTAGTCATTCGATTTACGTAAAGACAGGACTTCATTGAATCCGCTACCATCAGAATAGTGAATTGCAGCGGTGAACAGTATGGATGAAACTACCGTGAAACAATTCTTTGGCATTCTAGGCAGTCGGTGGCTCTCCATAAACCGTGGTGTAGGGTGATGTTAAGCACAGCCATAGCGCAATACCTACTAACCTCTAGGGCTACCTGCCAACCGTTGTTTGTAGTTTGCTAAACGACCACGGCCCTATGCTAGAAGCAGCTACGATCTTCTGGAATCGAAGCCATCGTGTAACCTTCACTCTATTCAATCTCATACCTCTCTCAACCGCTAGGGCAAGATGGTAGAACGAGTCACCCTGGGCTGCCGCCCTCGTCGATCAAGTCCATCTGCCAGCTACCGCTATCTCAAAGGAGTCGTTAAAATCCCATGACACAAGCAACTCAGTCTGCTAAACGAGGCATCATGATCTCGGATGCTGCCCTAGCCCATGTTCGGGCTCTCCGTGAGCAACAGGGTGAAGACCTCTGTTTGCGAGTTGGGGTGCGTCAGGGTGGTTGCTCAGGCATGTCCTACACCATGGACTTTGAGAGCCTTGAAAATATCCAAGAAACCGACGAAGTATTTGACTACGACGGCTTTCAGGTTGTCTGTGATCCTAAAAGTATGCTGTACCTATACGGGTTGATGCTGGACTACAACAATGCGCTGATCGGCGGTGGTTTTCAGTTCACCAACCCCAATGCATCCCAAACCTGTGGCTGTGGAAAATCCTTTTCCTAGGTCGCCTTCCTGCAAGCGGGAGCGATCGCCCTCGTAACATCATGCCTCTAAGCCGCTTTTCATAGCGGCTTTTTCTATCGGACAATCCGTCCGCCAACGAGAGATATCTCAGCTTTCTAGCCGCAGAAAGGCGTGGGGATCCCCCCTGAGACTATGATAAAAACCAATGTAGAGTATGCAAAACCATGATGGAAAACGTTGAGACCTTAAACGTTGATACCCTGTTTGACCAAGGACTAGAACGGTATCAAGCCGGGGAATCTCCAGCCGATTTGATTCCTGTTTTCAAAGAAGTATGCGATCGCGCCAGCAAAAGTAGCTCAGCCTGGACGTGCCTCTCTTGGCTCTACTTGCTAGAAGACAAGCCCAACTCTGCCATCAAAGCAGCCCAGAAGGCCGTCAAGCTCAATCCTCAAGATCCTCAAGCACGGGTCAATTTATCGATCGCCATGCTAGAAAAAGGGCAAAAAGGCGTACGGCAACATATTGAAGTTGCTACCCAGTTGGTAATGGCTGTACCCGAACTCAAGGAAGAAGTTGAGAAAAACTTTGCCGATGGCTTGAACCGCAAACCAGACTGGGAACATGCCCAGCGCGTCTATAACTGGATTTTCGGCAGCTAGGCTGAGACGTTGAGCACCACCGGCATGAGGAACACCATCTTCCATCCAACAATGCATTCCGGTGGGCCAAAACCTAAATCATGACCGGATGCCATGATTCAGCTACACCTGCGGTTATCTCTCACACAGGACTGTCTTATATTAAGAATTACGAATCCAATCCAAGTCGTAAACTCGTATATATCTGCCTGAATCTTACTTTTCGTCCATTCTTGAGGCGTTTATTACGTTTTAACAACAAAAACATCAAGAACGCTCAACTTAATTTAATAAATTCTCCAAGATTCTAATGATAAGATTCGGTGAAGTGAAAGATTAGCATTGCTCATCGCTTACCACTTTAAGTATTGATCGTCAGTTTTTAAATAGGGAGTTGGTTCTATGTTTACGAACACTGAGGTTGTTGGTATCAAGCCTGACACTCGTAATCATCGCGGGTTTTTCATTCAAGATGGGTCTTACAAACTCATGGGTATTGACGACTCCGGCTGGGCATTAATTTGTGTTGACGATGCCACATGCCACTATGTAGACCCAGATAATTTGCAGCAATTCATAGACGAGCAAGTAGGAAACTAGATTCCTTGACAATTTTTTTAATTGTTCTGTCTCTACAGATGTGGCTGTGATCTTCCCAAGATGCAGCCATATTTTTTGAGAGAGTTGATGGAGGCTACGCGACTCAACCTCACGACCCTAGCTCTCACCTATGGGTCGGGGTCGGCCCTAGCCCATGGAGATCTGGATAGTTTGCACGGCGGCTCAGGGATCAGCCGCTGTCTAGGTCAAGCCACCATTAAGAATGCTTGCCATCTAAAATGCTTGCCATCTAAAATGCTTGCCATCTAATGTACGAAAGGGCGATCGCTTTGTTAAGAATTAACACTAGAGCGGTGATGTCGTTAAGCGTCCTTCGTTGTATTTGAACTCTGTGATGAAAGATCGAATTTTTGGCTGGATTAACCTGGCCCTGATGGCTAATCTATTCCTCGTGTTATTCAGCTTTGCTTGGCTGGCGATCGCGGTCATTGGCAAAGGCGTTGGGGTTTCCCTAGGTCTAGATCTTTGGTATCGCCTTTGGGAACCGCTTTTTACCCCAGCCATCGGCATTTTGATGATTGGTGCCCTTTTGAGCGGGATCATCAGTTGGGTGAGCAAACGACTCAACCCTGATCTCCGGGGCTAGCGGTTGGGCGCTGGAGGCGATCGCTACTGCGGCGATCGCTCTAGTTGCTCCAATTCTTGGATGTAAACCTGGCTCTGGTCGCCATCTACGGCTGAGATGGGCTGGTGTTCTACCCTGCCTCGAATCTTGAGCTGCTCACCGGTTTGGATGGTGTCATCGGATGACAGTACCCAAATGTCTCCCGTTCTATCCTGGAGTTGGTAAACCTGTGCTCCTATCAACGGCACGCGATCGCCCACGGTGCCACGCACAATGACGGTGTGCCCTTGGCCAGCAGCATCCGTAGGAATAGACTCAATGGTCATGGTTAGGTTCATGCCCGGCAACAGTGCCAGTGGATTACCGCAGCCCAGCATCGTGGCTGCGATCGCCCCTAATCCCCATTTCATCCACCGTTGCCTACCCATGATGATGACCTATTTGGAGCATGACGGAACCGACACCGACACCTCTTTTACCTGAACGTTTCCCATGGCGTTGGGCATCTAGAGGATGTTGATGTTATCTGACGGAAATGGCTCTGCTTTGGATAGCCATCTAGTAGCCATCCAGCACTATCTTGCCCCATCAATCCGGCAATTTATCCTCTGAACGGCCCCAGGGTGAACCAAATCTGAGAAACTAATGGGACATGATGCACCACTCTAACCATGATTCCATGGTGCAGCACCTTGTTTCTCCATCCTATCTTGACGTCTATCTTCTACCATGGCTGGATTACTCGATGGTAAAGCCCTTGCCCAAAGCATACAGCAGGAGCTAAAAGACACAGTCGCCACCCTTGCCCCCGTCGTTGGGCGATCGCCCGGTCTAGCCGTGCTGATGGTGGGCGATAACCCGGCTAGTGCAGCCTATGTGCGGGGCAAAGAACGGGCCTGCGATCGCGTGGGTATTGCTTCCTTTGGTCAACATGTTCCCAAGAGCACGACCCAAGCCGAGTTAACCCAGATGATCCATGCTCTGAATGCCGACGATCGCGTTGATGGCATTCTGGTACAGCTACCGCTGCCGGATCATCTCGACAGCGTTGCCCTGCTCAACGAAATTCATCCCGACAAAGATGCCGATGGCTTACATCCTGTGAACATGGGTCGCCTCCTGCGGGGAGAACCAGGGCTACAAAGCTGCACGCCTGCCGGCGTCATGCGATTGCTACATCACTATCAGCTCCCCGTCGCTGGTAAACAGGCTGTGGTGCTAGGGCGCAGTATTCTGGTAGGTAAACCCCTGGCCCTGATGCTCTTGGCTGAACATAGCACGGTGACCATCGCCCACTCGCGCACGCCAGACCTGGGGGCGATCGCCCGCCAAGCGGATATCCTGGTGGCAGCCGTCGGACGTCCTGAGTTGGTAACCCCAGACATGGTCAAACCGGGGGCAGTGGTCATTGATGTAGGCATTAACCGCCTAGAAGATACCCAAGGAAAAAGCCGCCTCGTAGGCGATGTCCAGTTTGATGCCGTCCAAGACATTGCTAGCTGGATCACCCCAGTCCCCGGTGGCATTGGCCCCATGACCGTCGCTATGCTGCTGCAAAATACCGTTTGGAGCTATCAGCAACGGTTTCAGTAGCTTCAAATCCTGCCCCTCAAATCCCCCTTTGAATTTGCCCACACACCGCTCAACGTTTTACCCCAAGGAGTTTCGGGATAGTGTCTACCAACAACCCTCCATCCGTCGCCTTCAACCTCAAGCAGTATCTAGAGGAGCAGAAGCAGGTTGTAGAAACGGCCCTAGAAGAGGCGATCGCCGTTGTTTATCCTGAGAAAATCTATGACGCGATGCGTTATTCACTCCTAGCGGGAGGAAAACGTCTGCGGCCAATTCTCTGCTTGTCTGCCTGTAACCTCATAGGCGGGACAACCACCATGGCCATGCCCAGCGCCTGCGCCATGGAAATGATCCACACCATGTCTCTCATCCATGATGACCTCCCAGCCATGGATAATGACGACTATCGACGCGGCAAGCTGACCAACCATAAGGTCTATGGCGAAGATATTGCAATCCTTGCCGGTGATGGGCTGCTGGCCTATGCCTTCGAGTTTATCGCCACCCAAACGCAAGGGGTGCCTGCCGAGCGAGTATTGCAGGTGATTGCTCGGCTGGGGCGCGCTGTGGGTGCTGCCGGGCTCGTGGGAGGCCAGGTGGTAGATTTAGAGTGTGAAGGCAAACCCGATGTCTCGGTAGAAACCTTGACGTTTATCCATCGCCACAAAACCGGTGCCCTCTTGGAAGCATCCGTTGTCTGCGGTGCCATTCTGGGAGGAGCGTCCGACCCTCAACTGCAATGCCTGTCGGAGTATGCGCAAAATATTGGCTTAGCCTTCCAAATTGTCGATGATATTTTGGATATTACCGCTACGCAAGAGGAGTTGGGTAAAACAGCCGGTAAAGATCTGCTGGCGCAAAAGGCAACCTATCCCAGTCTCTGGGGGCTAGATGAATCTCGTCGCCAGGCCCAACAGTTAATCGATGCAGCCAAGGCTAATCTAACCTCCTTTGGCCCTGCAGCAGCGCCCCTCCTCTCGCTAGCCGACTACATTGTGTCCCGCAGTAACTAAGTGTCCCGCAGTAACGAACGAATCCATGAGTGCTGTCTTGCTCCAGTTCCTACCCCCTACTGCGTCCCTACCTATCCATGAGGAAAATTGATGCAAGACATTAGTGCGATTCTAGATAACCGCATTCTAATTGTGGCACTCCTGGCCTGCATTACCGCCCAAGGCATCAAGCCGTTTATTGAACTCATTCAGCATGGAAAGTTCAACGTACGAGCCATCGTTGAGTCGGGAGGAATGCCCAGTTCCCATTCTGCTTTGGTCACCGCTCTAGCGGCTGGAGTAGGGCAAAGTATCGGCTGGCAAACCGTGGAATTTGCGATCGCCTCTGTGTTCGCTATCATCGTGTTATATGACGCAATGGGAGTGCGGCAGGCAGCAGGCAAACAGGCTCGACTACTTAATCAAATGATTGACGAACTCTTCAGCGATCGCACCGAATTTAATGAAGATCGCCTCAAGGAAATTCTCGGTCATACCCCTCTAGAGGTTCTAGTCGGCTCCTTGCTTGGTCTGTTGATCTCCTGGCTAGCAGCTCCAGCGTATTAACATGAACCATGAAACGTCGTCCTCCGTCCCGCCCAATTCCCCCGATCCATGAAGTAGAAACTCCCCTCCATCTGCATGGCAGCAGCCCGCCATCCTCATCGTCTTGGCTCAGGCAAATGGTATCAACATCCCTTCAACATCCATGGGTGTTGTGGGGATCAGCTTGGGTAGTGACGGTCATCGTATCGTCCATTGCTCTGGCCCTCCTATCCAATCCGTTATTTACAACGCTCTCGCCTGCCCGTGAGGATGCAGGTCTTGCGCCACCTGCCACGGCTGTCCCGTCTAATCGCTCCACATCCCCATTTTGGGCCCTAGGCGCGATCGCCTTCACGTCTGTTCTAGGGTCTATGATGATTGCCCGGAGCGGCAAGCGTCGGTAGGCTCCCATATCTAGACTCTAAGCTGCTGCCAGCGTTCCCTCATTGCGGGCGTCCATAGCCAATCGACTTCTAAGCTCGTCAGTTGAAACTCAGCCGGGTTTTGTTCCAGAATCTGTTCTCGAAGAGCGATCGCCACCTGCACCGCTCGATCCGGTTCTGCTAACTGCCCTTGCTCGGCTAATTCATAGAGGGCGATCGCCAGTCCAGCATAGGTGGTCAGCCGATCCCGATCCCCTGCCAACCCTTGCAAGGACGGAGTCTCCAGGATCTCAATCCAGCCATCCGACTCAATCAACACCACCGGATCGGCCCCCTGGCGATCTAAGGTCTCTTGCCAAACCTGAAGCGCCTGTTCCCATTGCCCATCCTCCGCATAGGCAAAACCCAAGGCATTACCGTAAAGCACGGAGTCAGGACGCCCCTGAACTGCCGTTTGCCATAGCAAAATAGCATCACTAGGATTAAAGTTGGGATCCTCCAGCTTGGCCGCTTGCCAAGACAGTCGCCCGCGTAAAAAGCTCACGGTTGGATCGTTAAGATCGTCTACAGGTGCTGACTCTAAGGCAGACGCAGCAGCAGTTATGTTGCCTTCATCTAAGAGCTGGGTAATGAACTGATTAGCCTGATCGATCTCTCCCTGCTGAAGAGCTTCAATCGCCTCTCGGGTCTCTTGATTTAAAGCATCATCCACGGGCAGATCCTCACCATTGAGGGCATTCGGCTCATCTCCAGGCACAACGGCAGGCACATCTTGAGGCGATCGCTGCCACTGCAGCACGCCCAGCACCAGCAGCACAACTACGCCCCCGGCAATCACCCGCCAGCGCCAGTTGGCCCGTTGCAACCCCACCCAAGGTGAGATACTTGGCACCGACGGCGATACACTCACCGTCTCCCGCGACGCTAGCGGCATGTCCTTGCTCTCAGATGGTCTCTCAACCGTCGCCTGCTGCTCAGGAAGCGATTGCTCAGATGTGGCTAAGTCAGGCTGTTGATCATCTTGCCGGGAGGCGATCGATGGGGTGGGCGAGTCGGAAAGCTGCCGAATTAAGTCAGACACCACCAAAGCATCATCTTCATTGGGTAGCTCATCCAGCAAATCAGGCTCTTGCTCCCAAACGGCAGTTATCTCATCCCTGTCTCCTTCCTGACCTAACGGTTTGCGGTGATCAGCCCAATCAGAACGCTGGGTCTCGTCCTTGGCGCTCGGCAACGGAGCTGGCTCAGTGGGGGAAAGCGGCTCTAGAGTATCAGACCAATCTGGCAACAGCCCTCCCTCATCTCCCAACCAATCCCCCGGTTGCTCAATCTGCAGGCGATCGTTCCATACCAAGTAGCCATCCGAATCAGGGTGCAGGTATAAAACCGGCAGAGCCCAATACAAGTAGTGAGATGTATACACCGACATCAAAGCCTGCCTGGCTCGATTCAAACTCAAGTCAATGGGATACCCTTGCCGGAGGTTACGGTAGAACAACTGAGTGAGCGTGAGCGCCACATTATCAGGGATACATTCAGCCATAGCCAGTACAGCCGGCACCCCACGGCGAACGATCGCCGCCGCCAGATTATTGGCTCCCATTTCGCCTTGAGCATTAGCGGAAGCACTATAGGCTCCTCGGCAAGAATTGAGCACCACTAGGCGAATGCCATTATTGACCAACAATCCCGCTAAGTCTTGTCCACTCAGCGGCTCAGTTAGCCCTGTATGACGGTTAACAAGATATAAATCTCCGCCCATCTCGCCCAGATCGCTATGCCCCGAGTAGTGCAGCACATCATACTGTCCTTGCTCTAAGGCTTGGGTGAGTTGCTCTCGATCTGGTTGCTCTAAGATAGTTAATTGAACAGGAGGGCGATCGCCCCCTACATCAGGCACCACCGGATCGTTTTCTAACTCCTGCTTGAGATGCTGCACTTCCTGAGCCAAGGCAAGGCGCTCCTGGTCATCAGGCAAGGCAATCACCAACAAAATGCGCAAAATTGGATCCCGCTCCGTCCAAGACTTGCGTAAAGCAGAAGCAGAAGCCACTCCAGCCTGGTAACGAGAGAACATAATTTCTCCTGTCGCCACAGGATAGATCACCCCAGGACGAGCGCGATCGCCATCATGCATCACCTCCCACGGCAAGGCCAGCACATCCGTTCCCTTGAGACCTAAACGCAGCCGTAAATAGGTATTACGATGATTGGCAATCCCCTGAGCAATTACCCAGCTATCTCGCAAACTGCCCGTAAATAAAGCTTGATAGAGCTGATGCCCAAGATGCAGCAAGCCCGACGACGAGGAATGAGCCGCTCCAGTCTCTTGAAGATCCTGTGGCTCCAACGCATCACTGGATAACAAACCCAGCAAAGGACTCACCATACAGCGCTGAGCCTGCCGCATCCACACATCAATCGGCCAAGTCACCTGCTCCTCCGCCAACGGCACGCCTGGAGAGACCTTTTCCGTGCGAACAAGGTACTGATACGCTCCAATCGGAGTCAGGGAAATCTGAAATTCTTGAATGTCTTGAACCACGGCTACGCTGTCCCTCAAGATGAGCAACCCAGAGCCCTGCCACAGAGCTCCACGCTACAATCAACACCTTAATCGTAAACGGTCACCGAAAGCGATTCCAACTCTCAACAAAACACCCCCTCTACCACGTGGGCAGAGGGGGTGTTTTTAATAATAGCCCTGGCACCGAGCTATTTTTCCAGGGGGCTACCCCCCAAGTATCTTCGCCGCTGCAGCGTTTCACAACCGAGTTCGGGATGGGTCGGAGTGGT
>NZ_JACSWB010000155.1 GCF_016888135.1 Leptolyngbya sp. CCY15150 | reverse complement strand
CAATCAACAACGGCATTTTCGACGTTCCCCTGCAGCTTATTTAGCTAACCTGGAGCAGAAGGCTCTCCAGCTAGTTTTGCCGCCCTAGTTTTTTTTGGCAGGAACATGGTTCTGGTTAGCCTACTATCGCGCTTCCAATCTAGGATGGGACGGGTTTCCTAACTATAAATACTTTGTTTCTCAGATCAACTTAGGTAATGAAAATGTATTGGCGAGTTGGTACTCGTCTATGCTGATATTTCTCCTGGCTATCATGTCGTTTATCTGCTTTATTGCAGATCTCAAAAAGCATAAATCGCAGCGCGATTTTTATCTCTGTTTTGGATGGCTTGTCTTTACTGTTATATTTACGTTTCTGTCATTTGATGAGCTCGGCTCCTTCCATGAGCGGATTGGCATCCTCTATTCTTTAGAATCAGTGGGTCAGGATTCTGCTATTTGGAGCGGACTTGTCAAGCTTCTGATCGGGATGATGGCGGGCGCATTCTCTTTATGGGGCTGGGTCGTGACTCGTCGCTATCCCTATGTTCTCAAACTTATGGTTTTGGGTGTACTGCTCTTACTTTGTGTCGAAATATTTGAACGTATTGAACCCGTGATATGGACACCAGGCTTGGGGCAGGGAGAAATCAATAAGCCGTTAACCTTTACGCTCTTTGAAGAGGGATCAGAAATCTGTAGTTGGTTAAGTTTTAGTGGTGCATTCGGCGTGTATGCCATCTTTGCACTGCGTGACGAGGGCGATCGCCAACAAGCATCCTGTGACCTATCAGTCACAATTCCCCTCAAGACCGGGCTACAAATCGTGGGTAGAGGAGTACTGGCATTAGGTCTAGGGATGATGCTTGTTCAGGTGATGGGCTTAGAGGGTATTTCCGGAGATGATGGAGTCCCTGAAAACTGGTTCCCTAGTGTTTTAGCCATCATCACCTCTCTTTTTTGTGTCCAACTTTGGCATTTAATGTCGCCCCAACGGCGGTTACAAGGATGGCTCTACCTAGGCGTTGGGGCTTTTAGTCTCTTGATGTCTGCATATTATGGGGCAGGAATGCCGGGATGGCGTTCAGATATTTGGGCTCATAGCCGCCAGGTAGGGCTGATGCTGGACGGTAGCTTAAGCGCGATCGCACTCCTGTTAGGGGCATTAATCGCTATACAGGTGAAAACCCGATGGAGCCAAGCTGCCGCGATAGCTTGGGCAATATTACTCAGTCTGGCCGTGTTTGGTGTGGGACGATACTATAAGTCAGGTTTGGTAGATTTCGCAGCGTTTGCCGTGTTACTGCCCTCTTTGCTGACCCATTTGCCGTGCTATGGCGTATCCACAGCCACAGATGCTCAAAAACAAGAGCAAGATAGTCTGACGTTATTACCGTCACAAACTGAAAACCTACCCTATCTGTGAGTCTAGGTTTTGGCTATCTGCCACATCTCTAGGCTAGCTCCTATGGAAGGGTTTGTTATGGTGCCAACGCAGGAGGGTTGGCACCCATCCCTGGCGCTTCTGCGCCAATTGAGGTATGGGCGCAGGAGCGCCGCTTTGGAGCATTCCCACGCTCAGCGTAGGAACGATACTGTAAGCAAAGTGTAACCTTGGATAACAGAGAACTCTTAGTGCAGGAAGTGACGCACGCCGGTCATCACCATGATCAGGCCTAGCTCATTGGCTGCATCAATCGAATCTTGGTCGCGTAAACTGCCGCCGGGCTGAACGATCGCTCGAATGCCAGCTTGGGCCGCCGTGCGCACGGAATCATCGAAGGGGAAGAAACCATCGCTAGCCAAGGTAGCTCCCTGGGCGCGATCGCCTGCCTGGGCTAGAGCAATACTGACGGCACCGACTCGGTTCATCTGCCCTGCGCCTACGCCGAGGGTGGTGCGATCGCGGGTAACCACAATACCGTTCGACTTGACATGCTTGGCCACCCGCCAGGCAAACATCAGTTCCTCCATCTCATCGGTGGAAGGTTTGTGCTCGGTCACCACGCGCCATTCTGCAGGATTGGTGGCATGGTCATCCGCCGCTTGGACGAGTAGACCACCCGCGATCGCCTTCACGGTTTGGGTGGGGCCAGCCTGCAGATCGGGCAAAATCAACACCCGCAGCTTAGACTTAGCCGCCAACACCTCGCGGGCCTCCGGATCGCAGCCTGGAGCCACCACACATTCCAAAAATGTCTTGGTCATGGCCTCCGCCGTGGCCTGATCAATCGGTTGGTTGAGCACCACAATGCCCCCAAAGGCAGACATGGCATCGGCATCAAAGGCCTGGTGATATGCCTGCACCAGGCTATCCCCTAGGGCCACGCCGCAGGGGTTGGTATGCTTGAGAATAGCCACCGCCGGGGTGCGATCGTCGAATTCTTTAATAATCCGCCGCGCTGCTTCTAGATCCACCAAGTTGTTGTAGCTCAACTCCTTACCCTGGAGCTTGTCTGCCGCGGCCCAGCCTGTAGGCACCGTGCCTGTGGTGTACCACAGAGCTGGCTGGTGAGGATTTTCGCCATAGCGCAGGGGCTGATGAGCTTGGCCGATGATGGCGAGACGTTCCGGCAGCACCTCCTGGCCCTCAGCGGAGGCATCCCCCGTCTTGCTGCTCAAGTAGGTAGCGATCGCACAGTCGTAGGTGGCTGTATGCCAGAAGGCCTTCTGCGCGCAGGTTTGGCGAAATGATTGGGAAACATTGCCGTCGTATTGCTCAAACTCGCGCAGGTAAACATCATACTGATCAGGATTGCAGAGCACCGTCAGATGAGCATAGTTTTTTGCCGCCGCCCGCAGCAGCGTTGGGCCACCAATATCAATATTTTCAATGGCATCGACCAGGGTGACATCCGGCTTAGCAATGGTTTGCTCAAACGGATAGAGGTTGACGACCACCAAATCAATCGGCCGGATCTGATTGGCCTCCAAATCCGCCAGATCGTCTGGCAGATTGCGCCGCGCCAAGATGCCGCCGTGGATGCGGGGATGCAGCGTCTTCACCCGTCCACCCAAGATTTCTGGCGATCCCGTGTAGTCTGACACCTTCATCACCGGCAATCCTGCCTGTTTGAGCACCGCCGCCGTGCCGCCACTGCTGACAATATCAAACCCAAAGTCTTCCACCAACCGCCGGGCAAACTCCACCAGGCCTGTCTTGTCTGAGGTGCTAAGCAGTGCTAACCGTGCCATGATTCCGTCCTTTCCAAGTCCAATAATTGCTGTTGACCGTTTGATCTCGGGCGTACCTACAGCGTAAGGATCTTATCGAAAGATGGGCAAATTGCGGGAAGTTTCTTTAGAAAAAGGACGAGGAACGCATACGCTAGGATAAACGATGGTGAGTTATAAACCTAGGAGTACGAGCCCTGAGCCTGAATGCGATCGCCATTCCTTCCGCCTCAACGGAAGCCGCTGGTCTGCTGGTGGGACTGCATGGTTGGGGAGCCAATGCCAAAGACCTAGCCACCTTAGCAGAGTATATGGATCTATCGGACTACGAATTGCTTTTCGTCGATGCCCCCTTTCCCCACCCCCAAGGCTTCGGCGGACGCATGTGGTATGGATTTCCCTTGGGCTATGCCTTTGATACAACCCTCAGCGATCGCGACGACCTAGTCCAAAGTCGCCAGCATTTACACCAGTGGCTGCTGTCCCTAGAAGAGCAAACCGGCATTCCCCTAGGGCGCACCTTTTTAGCGGGCTTCTCCCAGGGTGGAGCCATGGCGTTGGATGTGGGGATGCAGCTCCCCTTGGCGGGCGTCCTAGTCCTCAGCGGCTACCTCCATGGGCCGCTCAATACGCCAGTTCAGCCAGCGCCGCCGACCCTATTGGTGCATGGTCGCCAAGACCAAGTGGTGCCGATTCAAGCCGCCCACCATACCCGCAGTCAGCTAACCGCAGCAGCCGTTCCGCTCACCTATTGCGAATTTGAACGCATGGGTCATGAAATCCAGCCCGCCGTCATGGAACAAATCCAAAGTTTTGTGGCTAGTATAGCCATGGGTTGGGGAGAAACGCCCTAGTATGGGAATAGACAGGCTGCATCGATACGCGATCGCCTATTTGACGTAACCGATGCAGAATTGACAGCGGGGGGAGCCATGACAACACTGCAACACTTTTCAACGCCAGACGTATCGAAGGTAACGGAGGAAGACGTTGCCGAACTAGCCGTACGTCTCGATAAAGATGACTATGCCGATCCCTTTGCCGGATTGAATGATTGGCATCTACTGCGAGCGATCGCTTTCCACCGTCCAGAAATGGTTGAGCCCTACCTTTATTTGCTGGATCTCGAAGCCTACGACGAATCCTAGATTCAGCCGCCACTCATCCCTAGGGATGGGTTAGATAACCGTAGAATCGGGGTGCAGCACTGTACCCCGATTTTGTGCTGCAAGATTGCGCCAAAACTCTCGCGTGCATCCTTGACGTTCGTGTTATGACCCTTCGTCAAGAACATCACGATAGAACATCAACCCATCAAAGTCTCTTTCTCGCTCTGGGAGAGAGATTTAGGGTGAGGGGAACCTGTAGCGGGTAACCCAAGCATTGACATTCAAACCAATTCCATCGGATTCAATCGGAGGGTGGAAATGCCTCAGCGAGTATTAATAGGAGTAGGCGGCGGCATTGCGGCCTATAAAGTTTGTGAAGTAGTCTCTAGCCTGGCCCAATCAGATCGTGACGTGCGGGTGATCATGACGGCAGCGGCCGAGCAGTTTGTCGCGCCCCTCACCTTGGCTACCCTGGCCCGCCACCCCGCCTATGGCGATCGCCATGAATGGACGGGCGATCGCGGCCGACCGCTGCATATTGACCTAGGAGAATGGGCTCAGGTGCTAGTGCTGGCTCCCCTGACGGCCAATACCCTGGGGAAACTGGCCCATGGGTTAGCCGATAACCTGCTCACCAACACGGTTCTAGCCTCCACCTGCCCAGTGCTCCTCGCCCCCGCCATGAATACCGACATGTGGAACCAGGTGAGCGTGCAGCGCAACTGGCAGCAGATTCATCAGGATCCTCGCTACCATGCCGTTGGCCCCGGTGCCGGTCGCTTGGCCTGCGATCGCGTGGGAACAGGACGCATGGCCGAACCGGCGGAGATTCTAGCCCAGGTGCGATCGCTCCTCTATACCCAAGGTCGGCGAGATCTGGTGGGTCGGCATATTCTGATCAGCGCTGGCAGCACCCGCGAATTCCTCGATCCCGTGCGGTTTATTGGCAATCCATCCACGGGCAAAATGGGGATCGCCCTAGCCCAAGCCGCTCTGCATCGCGGCGCAACCGTCACCCTGGTTCATGGCCCCATGGAGGCCGCCCTACAAACCGGCCTCAACGGCGTGGAGCGATCGCCCGTCACCACCGCCGAGGAGATGTACCAAGCCCTGCTCCACCATCTGCCTCGCACCGATTGGTTGATCATGGCCGCCGCCGTTGCCGACGTGAAGCCCGCCCAGACCCATCAACACAAATTACCCAAAGCAGAGCTGCCGGAGAGCCTGCCCTTGGCCAACGTCCCCGACCTGATCGCCACCCTCAAGCAGCACAAACAACCCCACCAGCGGTTTATTGGCTTCGCGGCCCAAACCGGCGATATCGTCACCCCGGCCCTAGACAAACTACAGCGCAAGGGACTGGATGCGATCGCTGCCAACCCCATCGACCAACCCCACAGCGGCTTTGGTAGCGATGATAATCAAGCCATTTTGATCGACGCCCAAGGTCGCCAGCAGGCGATCGCCCCCTGCTCCAAACTGGAGATGGCCCACCAATTACTTGATTTTGTGCAGGATTTGCCCTAAGTCTAAAAAGCAACGTGATGGTGGATCGCGCCGCTTGATCCCTCACCCATCTCCTATCCATCCCACAACTGATCCCACGACCGACCCCACCTGTACATCCTATGTTGACCCTGATTCAGCGGATCTCTGAAACCACCCCCAGCGACCTGCGCCACACCCTGCCCCTCACCGCCGAGGAACGTACCCGCTGCCGCCGCCACCTTGAACCCGAGCCCGGTCTCTCGCTCTACCTCAACCTACCTCGGGGCACCGTGCTCCAGCATGGGGATATTTTGGTGTCTGCCGAGGGCGATCGCGTTCAGATCCTTGCCAAGCCCGAACCCGTGCTCACCGTCACCGCCCACCATCCCCTAGATCTGTTGCGGGCTGCCTACCATCTGGGCAACCGCCACGTGCCCCTAGAGGTCACCCAAGACTATTTGCGCCTGTCACCCGACCCCGTCCTCCAGGATATGCTCCACCACATGGGACTGCACGTTCACCCAGACACCGTCCCCTTCCATCCCGAAACCGGAGCCTACGGCAGCAGCACCCACCATGCCCACTAAATCCACCCAATCCCTGCTGCATTTGCTGCATCTCGCCAGCACAACCCTGCCCGTGGGAGCCTTCAGCTATTCCGAAGGTCTGGAGACCTTGGTGCAAACCAACCAGATTACCCAGGTAGAACAGCTCAAGCATTGGTTGACCCAAGATCTCACCTACGGGGCGATTCGCCTAGAGGGTCTGGCGCTGGTGCAGGCCTATCAGGCCACCCAAGATCAAGACTGGGCCAGCCTAGGTCAATGGAACGACTGGCTATCGGCGGTGCGGGAAAGCTATGAACTGCGCCAACAAAGCTGGATGATGGGGCGATCGCTTGCCCGATTACTCACGACCGTTGCACCGGAGATGCAGACGGCGATCGCGGCCGGGGGTGATCCCTGTAACTTTGCGATCGCCGTGGGGCTGGCCGCCGCCCAATGGCAGATTCCCCGCGACCAAGCCCTGCTAGGCTACCTGCACAGTTGGGCTAGCACGATGATCAATGCGGGCATTAAACTCATCCCCCTCGGACAAACTCCAGGGCAGGAACTGCTGCTATCGCTCTATCCCCAGTTGGAAGAAACCCAGCGCCAAATTCTCGACCAGCTCGATGATCCCAAAAGCTGCGGTTGGGGGTTAGCGATCGCCAGCATGACCCACGAAACCCTCTACTCCCGTCTCTTCCGCAGCTAGTCTAGTCCCCCACAAGTCCCCCACTAGTTCCCCAACCGTCCCATACCGTAGAACGTGTCCAGTCCCA
This sequence comes from Leptolyngbya sp. CCY15150, assembly GCF_016888135.1. NCBI lineage: Bacteria > Bacillati > Cyanobacteriota > Cyanophyceae > Leptolyngbyales > Leptolyngbyaceae > Leptolyngbya > Leptolyngbya sp. CCY15150. The sequence goes on along the minus strand of NZ_JACSWB010000155.1, from coordinate 12,336 downwards.
TTACCGTCAAGCAGCAGCCATTATGAATCCCTTCCGAGTTGGCATCGCCGGGCCCGTCGGCTCCGGCAAGACCGCCCTAGTAGACGCCCTCTGCAAAGCCCTCCGCGATCGCTACCCCATCGCCGTGGTCACCAATGACATCTACACCCAAGAAGACGCTCAGTTTTTGGTGCGCAGTCAGGCCCTCAGCCGCGATCGCATCATCGGCGTTGAAACCGGCGGCTGTCCCCATACCGCCATCCGTGAAGATGCGTCGATTAACCTGATGGCCATTGAAGACCTGGAACGACGCTTCACCGATCTCGAACTGGTCTTTGTGGAAAGCGGCGGCGACAACCTCGCCTCCACCTTTAGCCCAGAGCTTGTAGACCTCACCCTTTACGTGATTGACGTGGCAGCGGGCGACAAAATTCCCCGAAAGGGCGGCCCCGGCATCACCAAGTCTGACCTGCTGGTGATCAACAAAATTGATCTTGCTCCCATGGTCGGCGCAGATCTAGGCGTCATGGAGCGAGATACCAAAACCATGCGCGGCGATCGCCCCTTTGTATTCACCAACCTCAAACAACAGCAAGGTCTAGACGACATCATCGACTTCATTCAGCTCCATATGGGACGTCCCAATGTAAAGAAACCTTAAGAATCAACGCCGCGATCGCCTGGCATCCGTATGCTCCCGCAGGTAGACGTAGCTAGCTCCACACCAGCACTGTGACCTAAGTCTCTCACCCAATTACGAAATAGTGCCCGTCTAGGGATATCCCCCAAGAGCGATCGCCCCAACGATAAATTCCGCAAAAAAACAAAAAAAGGTAGTAGACAATACAATTACCTGTTAGTTAACCGCCTTAATATCTCTCTGAAATCACTTTACTAACGCTTAACAAGCAAGCTAATCAAGATTCAGTCAGTTCCCCAAGATTTCCGCCAAAACTCTCGTCATAGAGGGCGTTCTGGCGAATTGGGGGCAAAGTTTTTGTACCCTTCTGGGACACAACGACTTAAAAACAAAGCTGGCTTGAAGGCTTCTCTTTATCGGAGTTGCGCTGTCCATCAAGTTACTACGAGTGATGTTTGATACAGCAAAACTCTTTAGCTATTAGTTGATTTTTGATGTGTTTGAGGTTTCAAGGAGAGCTGCATGGCTGAGTCGCGTGACCCTTTAATTAGATTAGGAAACATAGGGCGTCGGAAATTTATCAAATACGGCTCCATAGCCGTCGGTGCAGGCGTACTGAGTGCTTGCACCCGAGGGGAAGCCCCGGCTGCTGACGGTTCTAGCGGCGCTGAGGGTGGTGGAGACACCGTTAAGGTCGGGGTCATGTACTCCACCACAGGAACGATCGCGATCGTTGAAAAGTCCCTACAAGACGCAACCTTCCTAGCAGTTGAGCAAATCAACGGAGGGACAGGCCCTTGGTCTGGTCGCCAAGGCGTTGGCGGCAAGCAGATTGAGATGGTGGTGGTCAACCCCGACTCCAACTGGGATTTGTACAACCAGATGTCCAAGCGCTTGATCGAAGAAGATCAGGTCGTTTGCGTCCTCGGGTGCTACACCTCGGCTAGCCGTAAGTCCGTGCTACCCGTTTTTGAAGAAACAGACTCGCTTCTTTACTACCCGGTCTATTATGAAGGCAACGAATGTAGCTCCAACGTCATCTACACCGGCGCTGCACCCAACCAGCAAATCACCGACTCCATTCCCTACTGCTACGAAAACTTTGGCCCTAAAGGCTTCTTTATCGGATCCGACTACATCTATCCCAAGGAAAGTAACCGGATTGCTAAGGCTGAACTCGAAGCCCTCGGCGGACAGGTGGTCGGCGATGAATATGCTGCCCTAGGTACCACCGAGTTCATCACGATCATCAACAAGATCAAGCAGGCTCAGCCCGACTTCATCCTCAGCAACCTAGTGGGAGACAGTATTCCTGCCTTCTACAGACAGTACAAAGATGCTGGGATCACGGCTGACCAGATCCCCATCATGGCGTATCCCACCACGGAAGAAGAAATTCAAGCCATGGGTGCAGAATATGCTGAAGGTCACTACACCAGTTTCAACTACTTCCAAACCGTAGACACCCCTGAAAACCAAGCCTTTGTTTCAGAATTTAAGGCTAAGTTTGGGGATAACCGAGTCACCAACGGGGTCATGGAAGCCGCCTATCTGCAAACCTTCATCATGGCGCAAGCGATGGAGCAGGTGCTGGCAGCGGGAGACGAAATCAACACAGGCACCCTGCGGGAAGCCACTCGGGGTCAGGTATTCCAAGCACCTCAAGGCACGGTGAAGATTGATCCAGATAACTATCACACCTATCTGTATTCCCGAATTGGACGCTGGGGTGCTGATGGACAAGCCGAGATTGTCTTCGCAACTGAAGCAGCGGTGAAACCCATTCCTTGGAGCCAAGCACTCTATAAAGGGCGCGTCTGCATCCACCCAACTCCCGACGATCGCAGCGATCCGACACAAGAAACTGGACAAGATCTACCAGTCGAACTACTGGAGGTCTAAGTCTCTTCGGGCTAGGGTTCTCGTCGGATCACCCTAGCCCTGTTTATAACGATCACCGTAGCTGGGGCTAACCGTGAATGTTAGATTTTAGTATTTTTCCAACCAACCTCTTCTATTTAGCTCAAGAAGCGGCGGCAGCCGAAACCGGCGGCATCAACTTTTACTCCGTCCTCAACCAATTGTTAAACGGCATTGGGATTGTGGGCATTCTGCTGCTCACAGGGTTAGGGCTCTCCATTACCTTTGGGGTGATGAGAATCATTAACCTAGCCCACGGCGAATTCATCATGCTAGGTGCCTATGTCACCTTCCTGATGCAGTCGATGTTTAACATGGATTTGCTGCTCACCATTCCTTTTGCCTTTCTGGGTGCGGCGCTGATTGGCGCACTCACGGAAGTGACAGTCATTCGGCGGCTGTATGGCAGGCCTCTAGAAACTCTTTTGGCGACTTGGGGCTTAAGTATCGTGCTTCAAGGGGTGATTAAACTAATTTTCACCGCTCAGTTGAAGTATGTCCGATCGCCGTCCTACATCTCAGGAAACCTGTCGCTCATCAACAGCGCTGAAGGTAGTCCTCTGGTTGCCATTTCCTACTACCGCATTTTCATCATTGTTATTGCGCTATTACTTCTCGCCTTAACGACCTATTTACTCTACAAAACACCCCTAGGGCGGCAAGTGCGCGCCGTGGCTCAAAACCGAGAGATGGCCAAGTGTTTGGGTGTAAATACGAGTTTGATTGATCTCCTAACCTTCTCCTATGGCTGTGGTTTAGCGGGCGTTGCTGGAGCGGTTATTTCATCGCTCAAGAGTGTATCGCCACCCATGGGGCAAGACTACCTAGTAGATGCCTGGATGGTGGTGGTCACCGGCGGAGTTGATAAGGTTATCGGCACACTCGCAGGGGCATTTATCATTGGTGAATCGAATGCAGCGATCGCTTATCTGCTGAACGATCCAGTTGCACGCGTGATTGTTCTCGCAGCTGTGATTGTCCTCATTCGCTATCGTCCCGAAGGTTTATTCACGGTTCAGAAACGGGCATAGGGAGCTTAGACATCCTTACGTTATGGTTCTCTGAGGTTCGGTTGGCATTCATGGAGTCATCTTAATGACGCAAGTTTTAGAGGGTAATCAACAGCAGTCTAAACTCCCGATTAAGCTAATCATTATCGGTGGAGTTGTTTTCCTAGGATTCTTTATTTTGCCTTTTATCCTAGGTCGCTTTCAGACAGCACTGATGTCCAAGCTGTTGCTGTTTGGGGTGTTGGGCATCAGTCTTGACCTAGTTTGGGGATTCACTGGCATTCTCAGCTTTGCCCACGGCGTGTTCTTTACCCTAGGGGGATATGCCGTTGCTTATTACCTCAAGCTCAATCTATCCACGGATAGAAATACTTATGGGGTAGAGCTGCCAGACTTCATGGTCTGGAATGGGTTAACAGAGCTGCCCTGGTTTATTGCACCACTCAAGTCATTCCCCGTGGCTCTGATTGCCATGATTGTAGTGCCAGCGCTGTTTGCCTACATCATTGGCTGGTTTATCTTCCGCTCCAAGGTGAGTGGGGTATATATCACCATCATCACCTTGGCAATTTCGTCGGCACTGACCACCTTTTTCATTAGTCAGCAAGCCTACACCGGCGGCACCAATGGCATCACAGATATTGCTCGGCTCAATCTTTTAGGTATTGAGTTCAGCGACATGAACCTTTATTGGGTGATTTTGATCTTTGCCACCCTAGTGCTCGTCGGCAGTTGGCTCTTGACCAAGTCAAACCTAGGCTTGATTCTTCGTTCGATTAATGAAAACGAGCGTCGTATTTCCTACCTTGGCTATGATGTCGCGAGTTTCAAGATATTCATCTGGACTCTATCGGCTGCGATCGCTGGTATTGCAGGAGGACTGTTTGTTCCCCTCAACCAGTTTATTTCTCCAGTCTATCTAGCAGTAGCCTTTGGAACCCAGGTGGTGATTTGGGTTGCGATCGGCGGACGAGGTACGCTCATTGGGCCAGTGATTGCCGCCATTCTGCTCGGACAAGTGCAAAACTATGCCGAGCGGGTTACCCAAGATTGGCAGCTCGTTGTGGGTGTGCTGCTGCTGGTTGTGGTTCTCTTCCTACCCAACGGATTGATGGGTTTGATTCCCGACCGGTTTAGCCTCAATGCCCTGCCCAAAATGATGGCGACAAGCTCTAGTTCATCCGGTCATATTCAGGCAAAGCTACTAGATTGGTTCACGCCATCTAAAGCTTGGTTATCTAATCTAGGTAGTCGAGTTAGTCGAGCCAAAAAGGGGAGCGATCGCTCCCGTCGTTAAATCCCAGGGCAGTCCGTGTTTCTGCCCCCTCTCACACCGTTATTTCATCGTTGTCATCGCTTCCCACAGAGGTTAGTTCCATGGATTCAGTATTATCGGTTAAAGACCTAAAAGTTGTCTTCTCGGGCTTCCAAGCTCTGAAAGGGGTCACGTTAGACGTAGGCGATCGCGAGATTGTGACGATTATTGGCCCCAACGGCGCTGGAAAAAGTACGTTACTAGATGCGATCGTCGGCAAGTCTCCGGTCGCCTCAGGACATGTGTACTATCACGGTCGGGAGATTACCAATAGAAGCCCCCACGAAATTGCCCGCATGGGTCTAGGCCGCAAGTTCCAAAATCCTAACGTCTACAATGGTTTGACGATTTTTGAGAATATCCTGTTAGCCCTCAAAGGAGAGCATGGGATTTTCAGCTCACTCACGTCAAAGCTAACGCGGGCCAAGAAAGATAAGATTGCTTGGGTTCTCGACCGAATTGGTCTTTTGGACAAAGCCTACATGAAGGTTTCATCCCTATCTCATGGTCAGAAACAGTGGGTTGAGATTGGCATGGTAATTGCCCAAGATCCATCCATTATTCTGCTGGATGAACCAACGGCTGGCATGACCTCTGATGAAACCCATCTCACCGGTGAAATCATCAAGATCATCTCTCAAGATCACTCTGTGGTGGTCATTGAGCACGATATGGAATTTGTGAAGCAGATCGCTCAGCGCATCATTGTCTTGCACCAGGGTGAAAAGCTCGCTGAAGGTACCGTATCGGAAGTTCAGAACAATCCTAAGGTCATTGAGGTGTATTTGGGCCGTGAAAGAATCGACGTTGCTGCTTGATTTAACCGATGTAACTGCTGGCTATGGACAAACGCCTGTGCTCTTTGATGTGAGCATGACGATTCATAGAGGAGAAATTGTTTGTTTGTTGGGTAGAAATGGCGTAGGTAAAACTACCCTGCTACGCAGCATTGTTGGGCTAAATAAGGTCAACAAAGGTACTATCATCTTTGATGCGGACGACATTACCAAAGTCCCCACCTACAAACGCACCCGCTATGGCATTGCCTATATTCCTCAAGGTCGAGAGATTATTCCCTATCTATCGGTTCTTGATAACCTCAAGCTAGGTTTAACTGCAAATCGCAATAGCAAATCGCGCAATATTTTGGAGGAAATCTTTGAGTTCTTCCCGATGCTCAAGCAGCATCTGAAGCGCCAAGGTGGACTCTTGAGTGGTGGGCAGCAGCAGCAGTTGGCGATCGCCCGTGGGCTGATGTCTGATCCTCAAATTATTCTGCTGGATGAACCAACGGAAGGCATTCAACCCTCGATCGTCCAGGAGATTGAAACAACTCTGAAACGTATTAATCGGGAAAAAGGAATCACGGTCATGGTGGTTGAGCAAAAGATTGATTTTGCGAAACAACTAGCCCAACGATTCTTCGTCATGGAAAAAGGATCAATCTTAGCTCAAGGGGAAACCTCTGATCTAACAGATGATCTAATTCATCGATATCTAGCTGTTTAGACTAACGCTGATGATCGATTTTCCCAGTCAGGAGTATCTACACTCCTGACTGGGCTATATCTCAAGGTCATATCCTAGCTATCCAAGAGTTACCCCCTTTTCACAGCATGTTGCCGCTCTTGAATTAGTTCAACCGTTGCCAACGAAATCATTATCTATTACCTCAAATAGGATTTTTTAGAAGGATTTAATATCTGGCTATTAGATCCAAAACTTTTTACATCACAGGCTTTATGACTAGCTCTGTGATGATTTTAGCGACATTAATTAGCACCACAAAAAATATCTCAACCAGCCAAAAGCTTTATAGATTAAGCGCTTGGGCATATATTTTAGTTAGAAATAAAGGTCAATGATTGATATTTAAACTAAGCTCTTGATCAGTTTTTTATTCCCTATGAAATACTTAGTTTTAGGACTTTCAACCTGTCAACACATGTGATACTGTTCATGTATTCAGATATTAAGCATTGAGTCCGTTCAACATAATCATGAATTAAGGAGTTTCCTATGCCTGAAGTTCTATTTAAAGTCGATCTGACCAAGCCGATGGATCAGCAAGAGATGCCCGGTCATAACCGCTGGCACCCTGATATTCCAGCCGTAGCATCGGTTAATCCAGGAGATGTATTCCGGATTGAATGTAAAGACTGGACAGATGGTCAGATTAAGAACGATGACAACCCAGATGACATCCGTGATGTTGACCTAACAGTTGTTCACGTCCTCAGTGGCCCTATCTGGGTGAACGGTGCAGAGCCAGGAGATATCTTAGTTGTTGACCTGCTCGACATTGGCGCTCTACAAGGCGATGAATGGGGCTTTACCGGTATCTTTGCCAAAAATAATGGTGGTGGATTCTTAACCGATCACTACCCTAATGCAGCCAAAGCTATTTGGGACTTGCAAGGTATCTATACATCCTCTCGCCATATTCCGGGCGTGCGGTTTGCTGGCATCACCCACCCTGGACTGATTGGCTGTGCTCCCTCCCACGAATTACTAGCCAAGTGGAATAAGCGGGAATCTGAACTGGTTGCTACAGCGCCTGACCTGCGTACTTACGGTGCTGGACTATCGGGCGACCAACCCGTACTGGCTGCCTTACCTAACCCTACCAATGCTATTCTCGGCTCACTCCCCAAGGGTGACTACGATCGCGTGGCAGCAGAGGCCGCTCGCACCGTTCCGCCCCGCGAACATGGCGGAAACTGCGACATTAAGAATCTCTCTCGGGGTACAAAAATTTACTTCCCCGTCTACGTGGAGGGAGCTAAGCTATCCATGGGTGATATTCACTTCTCCCAAGGGGATGGTGAAATTTCCTTCTGTGGTGCGATTGAGATGTCGGGCTATATTGACCTGCATGTCGATATCATCAAAGGCGGCATGGAAAAGTATGCGATGGTTAACCCCATCTTCAAGCCCGGCCCCGTCGAGCCGCGTTACTCAGAATATCTTGTCTTTGAAGGTATTTCTGTAGATGAGTTTACGGGTAAGCAGTACTACATGGATGTGCATATTGCCTACCGTCAAGCTTGCTTGAATGCGATCGAATACTTGAAAAAGTTTGGATTGACAGGAGAACAAGCTTATCTGTTGTTAAGCTGTGCGCCGGTTGAGGGTCGAATCAGCGGCATTGTAGATATTCCCAATGCCTGCTGTACCTTAGCCATTCCGACGGAAATCTTTGACCAAGATATCCTTCCTTGTTAACGTATCTGGTTGAGAGAGGTAGTCATGCCACTTTACGAATTTCGATGTGCAGACTGCGGGCCGTTTGAGCAATGGCGCGCGATGGCAGAAGCCAAGAACCCCATGCATTGTCCTGAGTGCCATGAGGTTGCTAAGCGAATTTTTTCTGCACCCAGCGTCATGCTGAACTCATCGTTTCGCCTGCGGGAAAAACCGAGCGCTGAACCGAAGTTAGTCAAGCGGGAAGAGCGGGAACCTGCAGCGAACAAATACACCAACCACACCGCAGGTCGTCCTTGGATGTTGAATCACTAGCGATTCACCAGTCTTGAGCAGCTCTGAATCAATATCTCTAGTCAGTTGGGACGTAGATAACTATGCTCCCAACTTTTTTCATGGGATCAAGCTTCAACGGAGGGGGTGCGGTAAGGCGCAAAGAACTAGGGTAGAGCAGTGCTGAGGGGCGCATCAAGCTATGACCTGATCAAGCAGCGATCGCTTCCCCAGTCACCCAGAACTGCTGTCCCATATTGCTTTCTCGATCAACACCTTAGAACTGCTGTCCCATTAGAACTGCTGTCCCACATAGATCGAGCGCACATCTCCATTGCGACGCACGATCGCTTCCTGGTTGGTGATAGAGACCAGCGTCCAGCCGCTGCTGCCAATACTTTCGCCCACATAGACCCGCTGGGTGTTGCCAGCAATGTCGAACAACGCCGCCGAGCGATCGCCCAGTTCCAAAACACCGACCAGCGTATGCACCACTCTTGCAGCCGTGGGTGAGGCTTCCTCCGACGATAGGCGCGGCGCGGCGTCAGAGGATGGGGCTGGCGTAGTGGTGGGAGCCTGAGTGGGGGCGGTTGTAGGCGCTGTTGTGGGGGCTGGCGCTGCCGCTGTTTGTGGGGGTTGATATACGGGAATGTAGACCCGCTCTAGGACACCAGCCTGCTGCCCGGCTCCGGCTGGACTACCGGCAACTGGAACGCTCGGCAGTTGGTCATCAGGAGCGATCGCCACGGTTGATGAGTCGGAATCGCCCGCCCGACGGTTAATAGCATTGAGAGACCGCTGCATGTAGGTTGCAAATTCTTGGTTCTCGGGGGTGGCGGTGCTTACGGGATTCGTGGTGGAAGAGGTGGGAGCGATCGCCCGTGATTGCACATAGTAGGCAACGCCAACCACGGTCAACACCACAATCGAAATCCCGGTCGTCGCCATCATCAGCGCATCTAACCAGGTGCGCTGGGCAGGCTCGGGGGGCACGGTGTCGTCCACCAAAGGCTCAGTCAGCTCATAGGGCTCCGGTTCTGGGGGAGCCAGATCTAAATCGGTGTCGTCCACCTGGGGCGGCACCACAGCCAGATCCTGCGTGACTGGAGCCGGGGGCTGGGGAGCAGCGATCGCCGCCTCGGGTTCGGGGCCCAACAGGCCTTCCACATCCTCAAACAACTCGTCCATCAGGCGATCGGCATAGCGATCCACTGAAAAAAGAGACTGGGTGGCTGCAGGTGCCTCTGCATCAGGGGCAGGAGCTAGAGCTGGTGGATAGGTGGAGGTATCGTTCGACATGCTGAGTAAACCCGAGTTAACAAAATAGAGTGCGAGCGATCGCTTGGGGAATAGGGGATCTCCATATTCACCTCAACCCAACGGTGCAAGGCTACCCTATCCATGCCTCAAAACTTAACAGGATCATAGCCTGCTCGCCCAGGTTTTGATGCAATTTGACATCGTTATATGCAGCTTTGGAGCCAACCTGGTCTCAATACCCCATAGTTGTAACCCAGAGTGCTGATTTACGCTAGCGGGAACCGCCCTAGGCCGGGGTATCAAATGTCGGCAAGTGGGATAAAGTTTGCCATGATTAAAACTGTTGGCAAGTAGCAGATCCCTATGACTATTCTCTTAGCAGGCGATATTGGCGGTACCAAGACTATTTTGCGATTGGTGCAGACCGAGGGCGATCGCCTGACCACCTTGGGTGAGCAGACCTACGCCAGCGGCGAATTTGCCGACTTGGTTCCCATGGTGCATCGGTTTTTGCGCGATATCCAGATGACGGAAACACCACCAGTCAATGCCTGTTTTGCCATTGCTGGCCCGGTGGTGAACAACACTTCCGCCCTCACCAACCTTTCCTGGTCTCTGGAGGGCGATCGCCTGGAAGACGAACTCGATCTTCAGCATGTGCAGCTGATCAACGACTTTGCGGCCGTCGGCTATGGCGTATTGGGCTTAACCGCCGATGACCTCCATACCCTCCAGCCAGGGCAGCCCGATCCATCTGCGCCGATCGCGGTGATTGGGGCCGGCACCGGTTTGGGTCAAGGGTTTTTGGTCGCCACTGGCGATGATCACCGCATCTTCCCCTCGGAGGGTGGCCATGCCGACTTTGCGCCGCGCTCGGAGCTAGAGTTTCAGCTTTTAAAGTATTTGCTGGAAAAAAACCAAATTACCCGCATTTCTGCCGAGCGGGTGGTTTCGGGGCAGGGCATTGTCGCCATCTATCAATTCCTGCGCGATCGCCAAGCTGCCCAAGAGTCGCCTGAGATGGCCGAGATCATGCTCACCTGGGAGCAGGAAATCGGCAAAGCTGAGAAATCGGTGGATCCGGCCGCCGCCATTTCTCAAGCCGCCGCCCAAAAAGACCATCTCTGCGAACAAACCATGCAGCTTTTTATCGGCGCTTATGGGGCAGAAGCCGGTAACCTAGCCCTGAAGCTCTTGCCCTACGGCGGTTTATACATTGCCGGGGGCATTGCCGCTAAGAATTTAGAGCTGATGAGCAACGGCTGTTTTATGCAGGCCTTGCAAAGTAAAGGACGGGTGAGCAAACTCCTCGACCAAGTGCCGGTGCATGTGGTGCTGAATCCCAGGGTCGGGTTAATTGGGGCTGCCCTGCGGGCATCTCGACTCTAGCGGCCGGGCGATCGCTTCAGTCCACCCACAAGAGCGATCGCTAGGGATAAACCAGCCCCCAACCAAAACACCTGAATACCGCCATACTTCCAAACGGGCCCCAGGAGCAAGGGAGAGATAAACTGCCCTAGGTTAGCCATGCCGGTGCCAATGGCCAACACACTGGTGCGCAGGTCATTGGTGGTGAGGATGGCCAGGGAATCGTAAAGGTTGGGCATGACGAGACCATAGCCCAGACCAAAGCCCACCGCCGTTAGCAAAATCACCGGCACTTGGGTCAAAAACGGAATGGTCATCAGCATCAGCGCCATCAGCAAAAATCCCGTGGCGATCGCCTTGGATCGACCAATCCATTTCGCCAAACGGCTAGCGCCCACCGCCGAGATAATCGCCGCCCCAATGGCCCGAGCCGCCAAAATCGCTCCGTTCACCGTTGGGTCGGCATCAATGGCCTGCTTATAGAACAGCGGCGCGTAGACAATCACAACATAAAAAACTGCCGAGGCCAGCAGCAGCGTGGCCAGCAGCATGACGATACTCGGTCGCCGCAGCATCCGCAGCAGTTCTTGGCGCTGCTCGCCTTGGGGCAGGGCAATGCCACCCCCCGGAGCCGTTTCCCGTTCAGGAATAATTAGCACCACAGCGATCGCTGTTGGAATGCCCAAGCCGTAGAGCCAAAAGGCATACTGCCACTGAAACGTTCCTAGCCAACCGCCCAACAGCGGGAAGAAAATGCTGGTGGTGGCCAGAGCGCTGGTGGCATAGCCCAACATCCGCGATCGCGCCTCCCCGTCATACAGGGTGCTGAGCAGACCGATGCTCGCCGCCGCAATGCCGCCGCTAGCAATGCCCACCAGCGCCCGCACCGCCAACATGCCCCAAAATCCTGATGCCAGCGCCCCCGCCATGCCAAACACCGCATAGGCTACCAGAGCCGGCACCAGCACCTGCCGCTTGCCGAGACGATCCGACAAAATGCCAAACACTGGGCTAAAGAGCGCTGTCGTCAAAGTATGCATACTCACCAAGAGCCCAGCCCATTGGGGATCGACCCGCAGCGACTCCACCACCTCCGGAAACACCGGAGACACCACTCCCCCGGTCATAGCCGTCAGCGTTCCTGCTGCCAGCAAAACGGCTAAGAGAGGTAGAGGCTGACGAGGCAAGGAATTCCCTGACGAATTAGACACGAGGCTTCAACAATCCAGTACACATCAGCACTATCTTTGCACGGCCCTGCGCCCCGCTGCAGCAATTCTCAGTATGACAAAAGGCTGTTCAAGTCCTGGGAATGGCAGTAGTGTAGTGATATCTGAGAGCGCCAAGAGAGCCAGAGTCGTTGAAAG
>NZ_JACSWB010000154.1 GCF_016888135.1 Leptolyngbya sp. CCY15150 | reverse complement strand
TTATGGCACATTGTGATGGGTTGGGCTTGTTTTCTGTACATCACTGATGGGTATAAAGTGTACCCTTGCGTGATTGAGGATGGAGACCATTTGGTCAGCAAAACAGCCATGACTCGGGTTGAGGGCGAGAACTGTCGGTTACGACATTACTTGGCTCGACTGCACCGTAAGACGTTGTGTTATTCCAAATCGGTTGACATGCTAACGACATCAGTCCGGTTACTCATCTACTATCTCAAGCATCGTCAGATTCCAGT
>NZ_JACSWB010000153.1 GCF_016888135.1 Leptolyngbya sp. CCY15150 | reverse complement strand
ATTGAGAACAGTGTCAATAGATTTGTTGAAAAAGCTCATTCTTTCGTTCAGGATTCGGCAGATTGGGCAAGCTACTGGTCAAAATGAGAATTGCTGGATTGCCCAACTATTTTTAGGAATAACGCTAGTCCTAGCCTAAAATTCTACTAAGCGATCGCTCTCCCAGCAGCCAGACCACCGACCATTTCACCCTACATCTCACTCTATAGGAATAACGTTATTCCTAACCCAAAATTGCTACCATCTCATCCCCGTTCCTAGACCTTTTCACCACTCCACCGATGTCCATGAGCATTACTCTTGCCCTCTTCAATCAATCGGGCGGTGTTGGGAAAAGTACCCTCACCATGAACCTTGGCTACCAGCTTGCCGAGCGACAGCGGCGGGTTTTGCTCGTTGATATGGATCCCCAAGCATCTCTCACCACCTTCATGGGTCTCGATCCCGATAGCTTAGACCTCACGCTTTACAACGCCCTCGTTGACGATGAAACGACGCAAACGGTGATGGATCTGCCCATTCAGCCAGACATCTATGGGATGGATCTTTGTCCCGCTAATATCAATCTCTCGGCGGCGGAGCTGGTGCTGGTGTCGGCAGACATGCGTGATGTTCGACTCAAGGATGCGCTTGAGCCCATCAGCGATCGCTATGATGTGATTTTGATCGACTGTCCACCTAGCTTAGGACTGCTCAGCTACATCAGTTTGGTGGCTGCTACCCATGTGCTGGTGCCCATCCAAACTCAGTTCAAGGCCTTTGCGGGCACTAATTTATTGCTCAATACCCTAGCGCGGGTGAAGCGGCGCGCCAATCGTAAGCTGGCTGTGGCCGGTTTTGCGCCCACCCTGTTTGACGCCCGCCGTAGCCAAGATGAGCGCACCTTAAAAGCTATTCAAGATCGCTTTACCACCGTCGCCCCCGTCTACGATCCGATTCCTTGGTCTACCGGATTTGCTGATGCTGCGGAGGCCCGTCTGCCTCTGGCCCTCTATGACAAACGCCATAAAGCGATCGCTAGCCTATCGTCGATTGTGGATCATCTTGAAAAATTGCTCTGACTCTACGATGAGCAATCAAGGCACATAGCACCAGATCTAAAGCGTCTAGTATTCCAACATCTAGTATCCAACCCTACATTTGCCGCATGACTCGAAAACGCGATCGCCCCTATGGCTTAGATGTCACGCCTATCAATCCCCTGACCGATCTATTTCACGATGAAGCGATCGCTGCGGCAGAATTTGTAGCGATCGCCGATATTCAAATCACGCCCCAACCGCGACGCTATTTTGATCCAGACAAGCAAGCGCAGTTGACTCGATCCGTGCAGATCCACGGCATTTTAGAGCCGCTGATTGTCCGCCCCAGCGCCCACCATGCGACCAAACCCTACGAACTGATTGCTGGAGAACGGCGCTATCGAGCAGCCCAGGCGGCAGGACTCACGGAGGTGCCGGTGGTCATCCGCGATCTATCGGACAGTGAAGCCCTACATATTTCCCTGATCGAAAACCTGCAGCGCGACGATCTCAACCCCCTCGATGAAACGGAAAGTTTGCTGCATTTGCTGGCTATCCGCCTCGATCGCCCTGTAGAAGAGGTGCCCAATCTGCTGTATCAGATGAAGAATGCCGCCGAGAAATCTGGGCTATCCTCCCTGCCGATCGCCTCTTTGTCGGTGAACGATACCCCGCCAAGCACCACTAGGAATAACGTTATTCCTACACACATCACCACCAATTCAGAAGCGATCGCCCGTGATGAAACGACACCATCAACATCTAGGAATAACGTTATTCCTACGCTGGATGCAGAGCTGGCCCAAACCATTCAAGCCATCTTTGACGAGCTGGGACGTATGAGCTGGCTGTCGTTCACCTGCAACCGTCTACCTCTGCTGAATCTAGATGAGAACATTCTGACGGCCCTACGCCAGGGCAAGCTGGCCTACACCAAAGCCATGGCGATCGCCCGTGTAAAAGACGAATCTCAGCGGCGATCGCTCCTGGATGCAGCGATCCAAGAGCATCTTTCTCTCAGCCAAATTCGCGATCGCATTCGCCAACAGGCTGTCTCCCCATCCTCCCCAGCCACCCAATCAACCACTAGTTCAAGCGCCAGATCAGCTACCGAGCTGCAACAGCGCCTGAAGCAACTTTATACCCGAGGGAAGCGATCGCCGGCCTGGTCGGATCCGGCCGCTCAGAAAAAAATTGCCCGATTACTCGAACAGCTTGAGTCGCTGTTGTAATGCCCCATTCCTTATAAATCTGGCGAGATGAATCTGGCGCGGTGCTTGTCCAGTCATCAAACCCACATCAGCCCACATCGCCTCAAAAGAGGACGCACAAGCAAAAAAAAATCCCTAGGGGTTGCCTAGGGATGAATCAATCAGGGTGCATCTACCACTCATTTCTTACAGGACACCCCCCCAGCATCAGGAACATTATCAAAAATTTCTCTGATGTCTATGAATCCAGCCAAATCCTAAAAAAACCGTTAAGTGATGACCATGAAACGTCAAGGCTCACGTAACATATTTTAATCAAGCATAAATACTTATGCAGTTGCCGGGTCTCAATGCCAGTGCGGCATTGGGGTATGACGTGACAAATATTGTGATGCAAAGGATTAGCGTTGAGGATCTCTATTGTGACTATACTCAAGGGCGGCGAGAGTTCAAAAACATAGACTTAAGTGGAGCCCATCTCTTTGAGGGAGAACTCCAGGGCATTGACCTCGAAGGCAGTGATCTGAGCCATGCCTATTTACCCTACGTCAATCTCAGCAGAGCCAATCTTAGAGGTGCGCGGCTGCACCATACTGACCTGAGCCACGCCAAGCTGCAATCCGTCGATCTTTCTGAAGCAGACTGCCAAAACAGTTTGATGAACCGAGCCAATCTTTGCTACGCCACCTGTTGGAAAACATTGTTTCAGACCGTCTCGCTCCAAGGGGCTGACCTACGCTCCGCCGATTTCAGCCATGCTCAGCTCAATCGCGTCGATCTGTCCAGCTCAAATCTTTCCGCCGCGATGTTCAAAGAAACTCAGTTCATAGACTGCAATCTTTTCCGAGCCCAAGCGGCAGTCCTCAAAGATGCCAACCTTGACCGTCTAACGGTTTTGCCTAATGGCTATCGACAAGCAGATTCATGATCAAGCTATTGTTGTTAAAACATCCTGGATAGCCGATCGCTTCATATGAGGGGCGATTGAGGGGCGATCGCTCTGATTCATCCAGCGATCGCTAAGTGGAAGGACGAAAGGATTAGCAAACCTTTCAACGTCGCTCTATGCTCCAATCCTGATCAAAAGAGGGTTGAGCGGAGTCGAAACCCGGCAATTCAGCGGCATTTAATGAGAGTCCGCCTACCGTCGCACAGACAAAAAAAGCCCCAGGCAAGCTGGGGATGTAGTGCATCGTAGTTTTGCTGTTCTATATTCAGATTAGAGAATTGATGGACTCCGAGCGTCCTGTGCTCGGGCGATTCTGTCCTACTCCATGTTGTTCACCCAATCGGGTGACGCGATCGCCACCCTAGAAAGATCGTTAGAATACAGGCTCCTTGAGGCGTCTAGCGCCAAGCCATCCCAGACCAGATTGGAAGCGGAAGAAGCCATCATGGAGAGTCCGAGCCATCGATTTTACCAACCGTTTTTGCGGCTGGCGATCCTCAATATTGTGTCCAACCTCATGGTGCCCCTAGCCAGTCTCATGGATGTGGCTTTTTTGGGCCATCTCAACGATATTCGCCACTTAGCCGGAGTGGCGATCGCGTCTGTGCTGTTCAATGTGCTCTATTGGAGCTTCGGCTTTCTGCGCATGGGCACCACGGGACTCACGGCCCAGGCTCTTGGCCGGGGCAACCAAGATGAGGTCGTGGGTGTGGGCGTGCGAAACGGCTGTTTAGCGATCGCCATTGCCCTTGGGCTCTTGGTGTTCCAAGTCCCGCTGCGGCAACTAGGATTTGCTATACTCAGCGCCCCGCCCGAGGTGAAAGACGCGGGCTTCGCCTATTACAACGCTATGATTTGGGGCGCGCCGGCCAACCTCCTAGGATTTGTCTTACTGGGATGGTTTTTGGGCCGAGGGCAAGGAAAACAGGTGCTCTTGCTCTCGTTGGTCGCCAACGGCAGTAATGTGATCCTGAACTACTGGCTGATTGTCCAGCTCGGTTGGGCAAGTGCCGGAGCGGGCTGGGCTACGATGCTCAGCCAGGTGGCGATGGCCAGCCTAGGCCTCCTGCTTGCCTGGGGGGATATTCGACGAGTACCGATGCCACGACTGACCCAGCAGCTTTCAGACTGGCAAGCCCTACGCACCACCCTAGTGCTCAATGGCGATATTATGATTCGCACCTTTGCGCTGCTGTTGGCGTTTTCCTGGTTCACCAACCTCAGCTCCATGCTTGGAACCGTTATCTTAGCTGCTAATACGCTGCTGCTGCAGGTTATTTCCTTTACGTCTTATTTTATCGACGGTATTGCCTTTGCTACGGAAAGTTTTACGGGAAGTTTCCATGGTCAAAAAGATCTAACTCGATTAAAGCCATTATTAAGCTTATCTCTAGTCCTCAGCTTATCTTTAGGGTTAACGATCGCAGGAGGGGCGATCGCGTTTCAACGTCCCTTATTTCAGCTCCTAACCTCCCATTCCCCCGTCCTCAACCAGATTCCACAGGTGATTGGCTGGTTGCTGCCTGTCCTGGGATTTGGGGCGATCGCTTATATTCTAGATGGCTATTTTCTAGGTTTGACCCAAGGACGCGTCCTACGCAATACCGCTGTAATCGCCACGGCTCTTGGGTTTGCGCCCACAGCCCTCCTAGCAGGCTATTGGCAAAACGAACAGCTTCTTTGGCTGGCCCTAGCCATCTATATGATGACACGGGTGATTACACTAGGTCTCCAAGTTCCCAAAAGCCTCAAAACCACTGCTCGATCGCTGGATCCAGCGGTTCCAGCCTCCCCAGATTGATGCCACCTTCCCCCTCCATCCACCCGATGCATAGCAGCCATGGGCAGCGATCGCCGTCCGGATTCGGGCCGGCAGATGGACTCGATCGCTGAATGCACATATTTGAAAAGTTGGCAAGTTTTTGGCTGCTCCAGCCCAAAATCGCCCTCGCACCGGGCAAAAACCACCAATTTTTGTAAATTTTTGTGACTGCTTAACAATCGGATACATTCCGTTACAATCGACTCTACGCTTTTGCTAGCAAGGGATAGAGGCGTTTTTTTGGGCGATCGCACCTCGGGACGGATTTTCCCGTTTTGTAATCAAGTTTGTAATCAAGCAGGGGTGATTTTTGTAATCACGCTGACCCATTTTTTGTAATCACGCGGGGGTGATTTTGTCCCTCGATCACCCCTCGATCAGATTTTTCTCTCTCCAAATGAAAATTGATGTATTCAGAGCGATCGAATTGGATCCCGCCGGGAGGCCCCTAGGGGTGAACCTAGGCTAATTCGCCAGAAGCTTGATGATTACAAGATTAGAGGATGATTACAAAAGACTCTAGACCCCCCCCCCAAACTCGGATGATTACAAAAGACTCTA
>NZ_JACSWB010000152.1 GCF_016888135.1 Leptolyngbya sp. CCY15150 | reverse complement strand
TGTCGAATCCTGAACGAAAGAATGAGCTTTTTCAACCAATCTATTGACACTGTTCTCAATAAGCTCATGCAAGATGTTCATACTGAGAATTGCTGGGAAAACATTCGGCAGCTTGACGGTAAGCGTCGGATTAGATAGGGGTCATCAACCTGTAGTCTCCTAAGAGAGGGCTGCAACGTTACCGCCTAGATAAATCGTAGTATTTTATACATCGAGCGTGACGATCTAGGTGTTTCAAGCAAGACGACGTTACTTGTTCCCTCCTGTAGTGCTGTATGCAAGATTCTTGCCAGGTTTTACTTGTCGAAGACGATCGCCTCAACCGCTCCTCCATGGTTCAGTGGCTCCAGCAATCGCTTTTGCCGCTCACCATCGACGCCGTAAGTACCCAGAAAACAGCAGTTCATCATCTGCGATCGCGCTCCTACGATCTCCTGCTCATGGGTGTGTCATCCCATCCATCCAAACCCATTCAGGTAAGCTCCCTAAAAGCGATCGCCCCCAACCTCCCCATCATTGCCCTTGGGCACCTGCAGCACTACGACCACCTCACTGCTGCTCTACACCAAGGCGCTCATAGCTATCTCATCTACAGCCGCATCGATGCTGATCTCCTAGAGGTGACTCTGCGCAACGCTCTACAACTGCCGGTGATGGCGGCATCGGCAGCCCAGTTGAGCGTCGCGATCCCCGGCAATCACTGCATCGATCATCCCCTGCGCATGATCACCGACACCCTGCCAGGGGTGGTATTTCAGTACCATCTATCGCGGGATCATCAGCATAAGCTGAATTTTATTAGCGAGGGTGTTCAGACTCTCTTTGGCTATTCTGCAGAGTTCATGCTGGCGGATGTGAGTCGCTTTTGGGACTTAATTCTCCCCGATGACGCGAAGCGGGTACAGCTAGTTTTCGAACAATCTCAACAAAATCTCACGCCTATCCAGCAGGATTTTCGCATCCGGTCTAGGGATGGCTCAGTGAAATGGGTGCAAGCGCGTTCCAAGCCCACTCGCCAAGCCGATGGAACGATCACTTGGTGCGGTATTTTACTGGATATTAGCGATCGTAAACACCTAGAAGCGAAGCAACAGCAGGATCAGACTGCCCTGCAACAGGTCACCGAACAGTTTGAAGCGATCGCCTCCAACCTACCAGGCACCGTCATCCGCTACCGGCTGCACCCCGATGGCACCGATCAGATTCTCTACGCCAATCCCAACTGCCGAGAGCTGTGGGAGTTAGATGTCGTGCAAATCCAACAGGATATTAGTCTCCTTTGGCAACAGGTTCATCCCGACGATCTGGAGGACATGCAGACCTCTATCCAGGCCTCGGCCCACAGCTTAGAAACCTGGCGGCACGAATGGCGCATCACCACGCCGTCTGGACGACAAAAATGGGTGGAAGGCGTTGGTCGTCCCAGTCCACAAGCCGACGGGAGTGTGATTTGGGATACTGTATTTCTTGATGTCAGCGATCGCAAAGCCGCTGAAGTCGCCTTACAGAACCTAGAAGCCACCCATCGAGTCTTGATTGAAGCCATTCCTGACTTGCTGCTCACCGTCCGGGCTGACGGCACCCTGATCACCATTAAAAAAGGTGGAGATGTTCACCTGAACCAAGCCGAGCAAGTCTATCCCGGCTCCTCCCTGTTTGCTTGTATGCCGAAGCCCTTGGCTCAGCAGCGCATGCAGTATGTACAGCAAGCGTTGCGAACGGGAGTTCCCCAACACTATAGCCATGACATTCTTGTGGAAGGCGATCTGCGCCACGAGGATGTTCAGATCGTCCCGATTAATACAGATGAAGTGCTGGTGATGGTGCGAGACATTACGCTCCAAACCCAAGCTACCCAAGCACTACAGCAGCAAAAGGATTTTCTCAATCAGATCATTGATTCTTTGGATTGCCTCGTGTTTGTCAAGAATGCCGATGGCCGATTTTTGGCAGCCAACCGGGCAGTGGCCGAAGTCTGCGGCGTGCCTGTGGAAGACTTGATCGGCAGATTGGAAAGCGAAATTCGTCTCTACAATCCCGTCAAGTTTGAGCAGGTGCTCGACATGAATCGTCAAGTGATGCGCACCGAGCGCCCCTGCCAAATTCCCCATGAGCTGATCACCCACCACGATGGCTCTGAGCATTGGTATCAAACGACCTTGCGTCCCTTTTACAGTCCAGAGGGCCATGTGCAGGGCATTATTGGCGTCTGTGTTGATATTTCTAGCCGCCGACATCTAGAATTTGCTCTGCAGCAGCAGATGAACCAGGCGATTCTGGCTAGCCAGATCACCGACGCCATTCGCCATAGTCTCGATCCCGAGGTGATGTTTCAAACCGCTGCTGATCTCCTGGGACGAACCTTTGATGCCAGTCGCTGTTTGATGCTGCAGTATGATACGAATCCTGCTCGGCTGACCTATGCCGCCGAATATTGTGACATGAGCTGTGAACCGATGACGGGGACTGAGGTTCCTATGGAGAACAACCCCCACGCCTGTCATGTGATGCTGATGGATCAGGCGATCGCTTCCCCGAATGTTTACACAGAGCCGCTGCTGCGGGAACAGGCACCCCTCTGCCGTCAGATGGGAATTCGCTCCATGCTGGTGGTACGCACCTCCTATCAAGATAGTCCCAACGGGGCGATCGCTCTCCATCAATGCGATCGCTATCGGTATTGGACAGCCACAGATATTGAATTACTAGAAACCGTCGCAGCCCAAATGGGGGTGGCGATCGCCCATGCTAACCTGCTCAAGCAAGAGCGGCAGCAGCAGCAAGAACTGCAGGCGCAAAACGAAGCCCTGGAGCAGGCCAAAGCCGCAGCGGAATCAGCGAACCAGGTGAAGAGCAAGTTCCTCTCCCACATGACCCACGAGTTGCGCACACCGCTCAACATTATTCTGGGCTATGTGCAGATTATGCAGCGGGATCAAACCATTGAGCAAACCTATCACAGCACCCTACAAACCATTTTTGCCAGCGGTCAACATCTGCTCAGCTTAATCAACGATGTGTTGGACTTCTCTCGGTTGGAAGCCGGGCATGTGAAGATTGAACATCGATCGGTTAACCTCACCGACTTGATGACCATCCTCAACCAGATGTTTCAAGCTCAGGCAGCTAATAAGGGACTAGAGTTTTACATCGAAGTTGCCCTAGGGGTGCCCTCGGTGGTGATGACCGATGGGAAGAAACTGCGCCAAATTTTAATCAACCTGTTGAGCAATGCCTTGAAGTTTACAGACCAGGGCATGGTGGCCCTGCGAGTGTCCTACCAGGCCGCCGTCCATTCTGAGTTTGAGGGTAACTTGTACTTAGAGGTGATGGACACCGGCATGGGCATTGATCCCACGGAGCAAGAGGCCATCTTCCAGCCCTTTGTGCAGTCGCAATATACAGATAAGTCCATTCGAGGCACGGGCTTGGGCCTATCGATTATCCAAGAATTTTTGCACCTGATGGGCGGCTACATCGGGCTGGAAAGCACGGTGGGGCAAGGCAGCACCTTCACCATCACCCTGCCGGTGCAGATTACCAGTGCCTCTGCCCAGGATCCGCTTCTAGCCTCGACTGTCTCCCAAAAACTGCGGGAGGTGCTGGCGATGACGACCTGTCGCGTGCTGTTAATTGATGATCAGATCGAGCGCCGACAATCCTTAGCGCGCCTCTTAATTGCCGTTGGGTTTGCGGTGCATGAAGCAGACAACTGGCAGGTGGCGATCGCCCATGATCAGCTCTGCCCGCATCATCTGGTTTTGGTGCATCTGACGCCGGGCCAGGACGATCATCAACGTCCCATTCAGCCCGAATGCTTAGGACAGCCAGCACCTAAGCTGGCAGCCATTGTCTCAGCGCCCCTCAGCGAGGAGGAACAGCAAGCGATCGCGGCCCACTATGACGCCGTTCTGGTGCCGCCTTTACAGGATACTGATCTACTGCGACTGCTGGAAGTCACCTATGACCTAGTCACCTGCTCCCAAGACTGGATGGCGATCGCCCCTGTCGATGGCCCATCCCTCAGCGCCACGCCCGATCAATTGACGATGATGCCCGCTAGTTGGATGCAAACCTCGGTTGATACGGCCTTGCGCTGCGACGATAAAACCCTCAAACAACTCATTCGTCAGATTCCCAATACCAGCATTCAACATGATCTACTGCAACAGGTGGATAACTTTGCCTTTGAGACCATTGTTGCCCTGATGGAAGAATCGATGCGGTTAGTAGGCACCCAGCCCTCCGCCTGAGGAATGCCTCAACCTAGATGAGCTGGGTTAATTCAGAAGCTTGGGACAGGTGCTAGCCTGGGGCGAGGCCATGGAGCATTCTGTGACTAGACAAGCCTCTTGATACACCGGATCCACATCCAGAGAGGGCGGCTCTTGCCCAAACACCATCTCGCAGCTTAGGTCGTCAAAGTTGGGCGTCATGGTCAGGGGAATGCCAAAGTCCTGTGTAAAAAAGGTTTGGGTTGGTAGTTTACACATATTGACGCACATGCCCACACAGCCACTGCTTTCTAGGTAACGACATTTTTTGATATGCACACCGCTCCGCTGCAGGTGCGATCGCCCTTGGGCATCCGGGATATCCACCTCCCGCACCTCACAGGGGCCCACCAGCCATTCAAACAAGCGGGCAGCAAACCAAGCATTCAGTTCACAAACCAGCCGCGTCGGCGAAAACACCGTGCGAATCATGTAAAGCACCGGCCCCGGCACCAGCGACTTGAGCACGATCGCCACCACCTGCTGCTGCTGATCGGCATTGCGACCGCGCATAATCTGCCGCGAAAGTTCCACAAACCCTTCATAGCCTGGAACCTGCGTCCCCTGACCCACCGCGATCGCCATTTTGCGCGAGAATAGCCAGATAAAGGCTCGGTCAACCCAATTATCGGCGTAGTCAGTTTTAGACTCGATGGACATACCCAAACGCAAACCCCTCTACCCTCAATACGATCTTAACCAAATCGTTTCCATTCCATCATAGAATGAGGCGATTGGTTCAGGGGTATTCCCCAGCGATCGCCCTCGTCCAGCCAAATTCCTACACAATCCATGCTGAGCCATGATTGAATAGGAGCATAGAAATTTAACTTTTGTTAAGAGAGGAATCTATGTACATAGTGCAGATAGCGTCGGAATGTGCCCCTGTGATTAAGGCAGGAGGGTTAGGCGACGTCGTGTATGGACTGAGTCGCGAACTCGAACTGCGGGGGCATACCGTCGAGCTGATCTTGCCCATGTACGACTGCATGCGCTACGACCATATCTGGGGGCTGCATGATGCCTACCGCGACCTGTGGGTGCCCTGGAATGGTGGCTCGGTGCATTGCTCTGTTTTCTGCGGCTGGGTGCATGGACGGCTATGCTTCTTCATTCAGCCCCACTCGGGCGACAACTTTTTCAACCGGGGTCAATACTACGGTGCCCTAGATGACCACATGCGCTTTGCCTTTTTCAGCAAGGCAGCCCTAGAATTTTTGCTGCAGAGCAACAAGCGCCCTGACATCATCCACTGTCATGATTGGCAAACCGGCTTAATTCCAGTCATGCTCTACGAAATGTATCAATGGCACGGTATGGCTAAGCAACGAATTTGCTATACCATCCACAACTTTAAGCACCAAGGCATTGCTGGCGCAGATATCCTCTGGGCAACAGGTCTTAACAACGAACCCTACTATTTTAGCTACGATCGCCTCCAGGATAACTTTAATCCCTTTGCGATTAACCTTATGAAGGGCGGCATTGTTTATGCTAACTACGTCAATACCGTATCTCCTCACCATGCCTGGGAAGCTCGCTACGGACTGTTTGGCTATGGGCTAGGGCATACCCTAGAAGTCCATCACCACAAGTTTGGTGGCATTCTCAATGGGCTAGACTACGGCGTCTGGAATCCAGAAGACGATAAGTATCTAGCCGCTCCCTACAGTACTGATGACATCAGTGGTAAATCTAAAAATAAGAAAGCTCTGCAAGAACGTTTAGGATTAGCCGCCAGCGATCGCCCCCTTGTGGCCTTCATTGGCCGGTTAGATGGTCAAAAAGGTGTGCATCTGGTTCACCATGCCCTCTACTATTCCCTTGCCCGTAGCGCCCAGTTTGTCCTGCTGGGCACCGCCACAGAACCCAGCATCCACGCTTGGTTCTCCCACGAAAAAACACAGCTCGACAGCAATCCCAACTGTCATCTGGAGCTGAGCTTTAACGAAGAACTCGCCCATTTAATCTATGCCGCTGCGGATATTATTGTCGTGCCCAGTAACTACGAACCCTGCGGTCTCACCCAGATGATTGGCCTGCGCTACGGCACGGTGCCGGTGGTGCGCGGAGTAGGCGGCTTGATCAACACCGTTTTTGACTATGACTACGACGAGGCCCATCGCCCCGAAGAGCGTAACGGCTTCGTGTTCTATGAAAGCGACAACTATGCCCTAGAATCAGCCCTAGGACGCTCTTTTGACTTGTGGTACAACGCTCCAGAGCTGTTTGAGCAACTCCAACTCCAAGGGATGACCTACGACTACTCTTGGACAATTCCCGGCGAGCAATATGTTGGGGCGTACGAGTTTATTCGCCATAAATAACAAGAAGCCTTGGTGGAGGGTGAAAGTATTCAGGGGAGCGATCGCCCTTCACTGCTGCTATCGAGCATCAACCTGCTTTCTTATTTCAAGCAGACTATTCCTCACCAAAAGGATGACTCACTCTAGTTCTAGGCATAGGGATCTTCTGGCTCTGTGAAGCAGATGTCACATCAATGTCACACCAGCGTTAAAACAATCGCCTAGGGTTGTCGCTAGGCGAGAGGCTCATGCAATCATGACGCCTTACAACGCAGCTAAGCTGTGCTACGCCTTTGTTGATATATGAGAGATGAAATCTATGCTGACTTCCAAGTTTGTGAAGAGCGCTTTGATTTCGATGGTGCTGATCGGCGCACCCGGTGCAAGCACTGCGTTTGCCCAGGAAACCTTACCTAGCCAGCCGCCCCAAGCGGCACCCGCTAGCCCTGAAGTATCGGATAGCCAGATTGATAGCTTTGTCAGCGCGTATCAGTCGATCCAGCAAGTGCAATCCCAAGCACAGCAAGACATGATCGCAGCGCTCGAAGCAGAAGAGTTAACGGTGGAAGAATTCCAAATGATTGCCCAAGCTCAGCAATCTCCAGAAGCATCCTCCGTTTCTCCAGAGCAAGCTGAACAACTAGCTGCCGCTGCCGAGCAAATCTCTACCATCGAGGCCAGTGCTCAACAAGATATTCAGCTAGCTATTCAAGCGGAAGGACTAACGCCTGAAGAATTCAATCAGATCCTGACGCTTGTTCAGCAAGATCCTGCACTGCAAGAGCAAATTAACCAACAGTTAGCCCAATAGGCTTCAGCCACTCGGTTGAATCAACGATAGAGCAGGGACAAGCGTCATCGTCTTCAGTCCCTGCTTTTTTACTGATCATCCTAGTTACGTCAACTATCTGTAACGCCAGTGCATTCATGGCTCATCGACCAAAATTTTCACCGGGCGTTGCCAGATGACCAATACAATACATCCGTCTTCACTGGCCACACTGTGCTGCGTGTCAGGAGAATTAATGACGAGGGTGCCAGCCGGATAGGTGCCATGGCGATCGCCCTGGGAACCAGACAAAACCACAATATGCTCAAAGCCGGTGTGGATATGCTCAGGAACAGTTGCACCAGGGGCATAGCGCAATAAAGCTGCCGAAGCGCTGCTCTCTGGATCACTGTAGAGCGGATAGATCTCTACACCAGGACGAAAGGGCTGCCAGGGAAGGCGATCGCCCGTTTCTGCTAGGTGGAATAGATCAGTTAAGACAAGGGGAGTGGGCATAGTTGGGCTCATGGCGTTAATGACCGGCCATCCGTTGACCGATGGTGCTCAGGTCGGCGTCGGCGATCGCGCTTTCGTAAACGAATTCACCATCACTCATCACGACAATGCGATCGGCTAGGGACAGCAGTTCGTCTAGGTCTTCACTCACGAGTAAGACAGCCACGCCGCGATTGCGGGCAGCTACAATCTGTCCATGGATAAACTCCACAGCCGAGAAATCTAGACCAAAGCAAGGATTCGCCGCAATCAGTAAGTTAATTTGATCCGAGGATAGCTCTCGGGCCAGGACTGCCCGCTGCACGTTTCCGCCGGATAGATTACTAATGGGTGTTTCGGGCGTGGGGGTTTTCACCGAAAATTGCTGGATCAGGCGATTGGCCATCTGGCGAATCGAACCTAGCCGCAGAAATGACCCCTTGGACTGGGGAGGGCGATCAAAGGTGCGCAGGGCCATGTTTTCCGCTACGCTCATGTGAGGGACGCAGGCATTGCGCAGAGGTTCTTCCGGCAGGGAAAAGACCCCGTTGTGAAACATCTCCGACCGAGTTGCTCCATAGGGTGTGCCGTTGACGACGACCGTACCGGTGAGGGGCGATCGCTGCCCCGACAACACCTCCACCAACTCCCGCTGCCCATTCCCCGAGACGCCAGCAATCCCAACAATTTCGCCAGCATAGACCGTGAGACTCGTGCCTCGTACAGCAGGGAGACCGTTGTCCTTATTGGCATGAATGTCCGTAAAGTCTAGGACGGGGCGATCGGCTGCGGTGATCACCTTATCCACGACCTTGGGTTCCCTTGCCTCGCCTAGCATCATGGACGACAGATCAGCAATGGTCAGATCTTTGACTAGGCCATGCCCCGCAAACTTACCTTTGCGCAAGACAGTTACTTCGTCGGTAAAGGTCATCACTTCCCGGAATTTGTGGGAAATCATCAGCACACTCAGCCGTCCATTGGTCACCTCTTGACGCAGCAGACCCAGCACCTCATCCGCTTCACCGGGGGTCAGCACCGACGTCGGTTCATCCAGAATTAGAATACGACTGTTGAGATAAAGTTGCTTAAGAATTTCCAGCTTTTGCTTTTGTCCAGCCGCTAGCTGGGCCACCGGCACCTCCAAGTCAACTTGGAAGGGAGCCTGATCCATGAAGGCCTGGAGGCGATCGCGTTCATCTTGCCAGCGAATCATCACGGAGGGATCAAAGCGGGAGAGCACTAGATTTTCCGCTACGGTCATGGCGGGCACCGAGGTAAAGTGCTGGTAGACCATGCCAATGCCGTACTGGTGAGCATCTTTAGGACTAGCAATCTCCCGCGATCGCTTACCCACCAAAACATCCCCCGACGTGGGTTGATAAAACCCCATAATGCATTTGACCAGGGTACTTTTCCCGGCCCCATTTTCGCCTAGCAGCGCATGGAAGGTGCCAGGCTTCAGGTGCATGGAGACGTGATCAAGGGCAACCAAGCTACCAAATTGCTTGGTCATGTTGACCACTTCTAGGTCAGGTGGGCTAATCACATCCGAGGCAGAGACAGAAGCAGTGGTCATGGCAATCTCTCTAGAGTGAATGAATCGCATCAATCAGGGCCGCCGATTCGGCTACGGCACCAAACACCCCCCCCTGCATGGTAATCATCTTTAGGGCAGCTAGATGATTACCATAGTCCGTCGCGCCGGTGCAGTCGGAGACCATCAAACATTCGTAGCCGCGATCGTTGGCGTCGCGCATGGTGGTGTGGACACAGACATCGGTGGTGATGCCCGTGAGAATAATGTTTTGGACACCTTGACGGGATAGGATGAGGTCTAAATCCGTGGCATAGAAGGAGCCCTTGCCAGGTTTATCAATCACCACCTCTCCCGGCAGGGGCGCTAGCTCAGGAATGATGTCCCAGCCCGGCTCTCCCCGCACCAGAATTTTGCCGCAGGGCCCTGGATCGCCAATGCCCGCACCAATCTGCTGCGATCGCCATCGTTTATTGGCCGGCAGGTCAGATAGATCAGGACGATGCCCTTCGCGGGTATGGATAATATGAAATCCCTTCTCCCTCATCACCGACAAAAGCCGTTTAATCGGTTCAATAGGCGCACGGGTCAGAGACAAGTCATAGCCCATCTTATCCACATAACCACCTTCTCCACAGAAGTCGGTCTGCATATCAATGATAATCAGCGCCGTATTCTCAGGACGCAGATCGCCATTATAGGGATAAGGATAGGGATCAGCCGTTACAAACGTACCCATAGTTGATGCTCCCTAAGCAGTTGCCGTTTCAGATGGCAGTTCTTCACCCCGATAGAGGCGGGTGGGTGCCTCAAAGCCACAGGAGGTGCCGTCGGTATGCACCACCTCATCCTCCCAAGGCAGACGATAGGAGCCATCTACCAAGTCTTTCATGTAGGTGTAGGGGCAGTCTTGGGCTCCGCCTTTCACCGCCACATAGCCGCGATGGCCAAATTGGTAGATATTATTTTCGACGCTCCAATGCCGCCGCGCCTCTCGAACTAGGTCAGGACGAAATTCCGCCGTGATGATTTCATCCGGGCGGTGGCTACCCATCACCAACGGTGTGCCGTCATAGTTGACCATCATGCCTTCGCCCATGGAGTCGAAGGTGCCGTCGGTGCCGCACATGCAGACCGATGCCGTATACATGAGGTTACAGAAAGCATTAGTCTGGTTGGTGATCTGCCAACTGTGGCGGATGGGAGCCGTATAACCCGCTGTGCGAATCATAATCTCGGCACCCTTATACGCACATTCCCGAGCCATTTCAGGGAACATACCGTCATGGCAGATAATTAACGCCAGGGTGCTGCCATTGGGGCCTTCACAGACAGGAATGCCAATATTGCCTGGTTCCCAGGGTTCCACGGGCACCCAAGGATGCAGCTTGCGGTAGTAGAGCTTAATCTGCCCTTGGTCATCAATAATTAAGCCGCTGTTGTAGGGGTTGCCATGGGGGTTGTATTCCATGATCGAAAAACAGCCCCAGATCTGATGGGTGATGCAGGCTTGCTGAAAGGCCGCTACTTCTGGCCCATCGAGCCGACACATGATCTCTGGATTGGTATCCATGGATAGCCCATGCAGGGCATATTCAGGAAAGACCACGAGATCCATGGTGGGCATGTTGCGTCGAGCCTTCGCCACCATGTCGCAAATTCGCTGGGTTTGGGCCGCCAGATCCGCCGGCGTCACCACCGTAGGCAACTGTAATTGCACCATGCCCATCACAACACCGTTGGGCGATTTATTGAGACCGCCTAATCCGCTCATGGTTAGATCTCCTCATACTGCAAATCTACTGCAAACTGTACTGACTATACGTTACTGAATCTTACGTTACCGAATCTATGGATCACACTGATCACACTATGGAGGGCGTCGCGCGAAGCATCTATGGTGCTTTAGGTTGGGCGTTGGGTGACCCAAGCGACAGATTTACCTAGCGATCGCTCCCTAGGGCTCCCGGAACGCCGGTCATGGTGCGGGTTGGGGAACAGGTGATCACCATAATCACCAAGGTCAACACATAAGGAGCAGCGTTAAATAAGTAGTAGCCTTGGGTGATGCCGACAGATTGCAGAGCCGGCCCAAGGGCCTGAGCACCGCCAAATAGCAAAGATGCCCAGAGACACTGCATGGGCTGCCAGCGGGCAAAAATCACCAGCGCCACGGCCATCAAACCCTGACCGCTGGATACCAGCTCTGTCCATACACCGGGGTAGTACAGCGAGAGAGACGCGCCGCCAATGCCCGCCAGGAAACTGCCGGCCACAATGCTGAGCATCCGCACCTTGAAGATAGAGACGCCCATGGCCAACGCCGCATCAGGACTATCGCCCACGGCTCGGATAAACAGGCCCCAGCGGGTCGAGCGAAAGAACCAGGTCATTAGGGGGGCGATCGCCACCCCTAATAAAAAGAGCGGGCTGATCTTCACCGCTGACTGAAACTGTTCCGGTAGATCCGTCCAGGCCAGCAGGTCAATGGTCGGCAAGAGGGGAGCACTGGGCTGGATGAACGGCTTGCCAAAGAAAAAGGCAACGCCGCTGCCGAAAATAATCATGGCGATGCCCACCGCCACGTCGTTGACCCGAGGCTGCTGACAGAGCCAGCCGTGGATACAGCCCAGCGCCATGCCCGCCAAACCTGCCACCAATACCCCGGCAAAGGGAGCCAATATCGGCCCTAAACTGTCCTGCGTTAGGTAGGAAACGGCATAGGCGCTCATGGCTCCAGTTAACAACGTGCCTTCTAGCCCTAGGTTAATCTTGCCGCTTTTTTCCGTTAAACATTCCCCCAAACTGACAAACAGGAACGGTGTTCCGCCCCGCATGGTGCCAGCGGCGATCGCTAAGGGCACCCCTAGCCATCCCAATGCTTCTGATGCCACAAGTCCTACCTCATCTGATTGGAATCTGTCTATTTAAACCGTGGCTATTTAAACCGTGGTTTCAACCACCGCAGGCGTTGGATCCGGCGGTATGTCTACCGGCCGCTCTCGGAAGAAAGCCAGCTTGCCGTAGAGCGAATCGCTGTACAAAATCGTCAGGAACATAATGCCCTGAAAGATCAACACCGTGGCGTCTGGCAAGCTATGGGTGCGCTGCAGAATGCCACCACTGCCAACAATACCGCCGACCAGCACCGCAATTAAAGCCGCCGCCAGGGGATTATGGCGAGACACAAAGGCGACCAAAATGCCACCGTAGCCATAGCCAGCATTGAGGGATTCGTTGGCCACCCCATGCACCGCCGCCACCTCAATCATGCCCGCCAGACCAGCACAGGCCCCAGCCAGAAAGCAGATGGTGACCGCTAAGCGTCCGACAGGTAGGCCTGCAATCCGGGCGGCGCGCACGTTGCCACCGGCGGTGCGCGCCGCAAACCCGAAGGTGGTGCGCTGGATCAGGACGTAGGCGATCCCACAGGCCACCAGACCGAAGATCAGTCCATAGTGAATGCGGGTGCCGGGTAAATTGCCCAGCATGTTGGCAGCATCGAGGGGAAAGGTGGAGGGCTTGTTGAGGGAACTGGGATCCCGCATGGGGCCGCCCACTAAGTGATTCAGCAGGGCGATCGCGATATAGTTCATCAACAGGCTGCTGATGGTTTCATTCACCGCTCGGTAGTGGCGCAACGCCCCGACGATGCCAATCCACACACCACCCGCCACCATGCCAGCGATCGCCATCAGCGTTTGCACCAGCAGCGGCGGCAGAGACGTGCCTAGGCTCAGCCCCATGGCTACGGCTCCCACACCGCCTACCACCAGCGCTCCCTCGTTGCCAATAATCACCAGCCCCAGCCGGGCCGGCAGAGCCGTACAAAGAGCGCTTAACATCAGGGGCGACGCCAAAATCAACGTACCTTGGATGCGACTAGAACTCCCGAAGGCGGCGGTATAAATCGATCCATAGACACCAAAAGGATTGGCCCCAGCGATCGCACAAAATAACCCAAACAGAGCTAGGGCAACAGCGATCGCCCCTGCCGAAATCACCAACGGTTCACTTTTTCGCAACCAAGGTGTGTCTTTCATTAGCTGCCCACCGATCCTTCAACGCCTTCGATCAACCAGTCCATGCTTTCCAGTTCCACAGACTTTTGCTCTAGCTTTTGCCCTGCCGCCACGCGCACCGTGCCGGTGTTGTCCTTGATCTCTCCTTCATAGAGCACCAGTTCTCCAGCGATGATCTGGTCTCGGGCTGCATCCGCTGCAGTCTTGGCTTCCTCAGACACCGCCGCCCCATAGGGAGAGAGCTTACAGAAACTATCCGCCAAGCCACCCCGCACAAGGTGATCAATCTCCCCGTTCATCAGGCTCTTGCCTTCTAGGAACATCTGGGCATACTGGGTATAGATACTCGTCCAGTCCCACTCTGCGCCCGTGAGATAGCCGGTGGGTGCTAGGTCGGCTTGGTTGGCATGGTAGCCCACCGTGAACATACCGCGCCGTTCCGCCGTTTCAATCACCACCTTAGGACTGTCCACATGGCAGGTGACGACATCAATGCCTTGGTCTGCCATGCTGTTGGTGGCTTCCGCTTCCTTCACCGGCAGGGCCCAATCTCCCGTGAAAATGACCTGGGTGGTGATGTCAGGGTTCACCGAACGAGCAGCTTTGGTGAAGCTGTTGATGTTGCGCAACACTTGGGGAATGGGTTTAGCTGCCACAAAGCCCAGCTTGCCAGACTTGGTCATATGCCCAGCCACGATACCCGCCACATACTGGGCTTCGTCAATGTAGCCAAAGTAGCTGCCCACGTTCTCAGGGTGGACGCCCTCTTCATACAGCCCACCCGCATGGAGGAACTGCACCTCTGGAAATTCTGCAGCAAGTTGGAGAATGTGGGGATCAAAGTAGCCAAACGACGTAGGAAATAGAGCTATGGCTCCATCCAGCTCGATCATGCTACGCATGGTTTCCTGCACGGCGGCTGTTTCTGGCACGCTAGCTTCTTCGACGATCCGCACGCCAGGAATGCTGGAGATACCAGCAGCTCCTTCTGCATGGGCTTGGTTATACCCATAGTCATCTCTGGGGCCCACGTAGATAAATCCAATGACAATCTCCTCACCGCCAGCAGCAGCTTCACCACCGCCAGCACCGCTGGGGCTACAGCCGGTACCCAACTTAGCCGTGACGCCAAACGCGGTCGTTGCGAGCAAGCCACGCAAAACTTGACGACGAGACAGCGACAGTATTCTTCGATTGTGCACAGCGTTACTCTCTAAAATGCGAATGATGGAACAAATTATAGTCGTCCGGCCATCGTAGTTCGGTGAAAAGCAGGTTAGCTCCTGACTCAACATTCGGAATCTACGATTGATGGAGGATACACGAGGGGGGCAGTGACCGTAAAAATTCGTAGGAATAGCACCCACGCTACCGATTGCGTAAACGCAAAAAAGTATTCTCAGATACCAAGCTTTGGTTTCCCCCCAAGTTTCTCGATCAGGATGGAGAAATTCTTTCGACAGAGTCCAGGCACTACCCTCTCTGATCAAGGGAGCATGGTGATTTTAGGAACCATTGACGAAGGGTTTTAGGAGGCTAGGTCTAGGGCATCACTAGGGCATCACTAGGGCATCAGCAAAGGTTTCTGGGGGAGCATGGTCGGGATAGCTGGACATATCCTTCTAGATTGACCCTTTTCTGAGGCCAACGAACCATGGTATAAAAAGTGCGATGGCGATGGAGCTCGCCGAAACCGCCCCGCGCTCATACCGGTCATGATAAATCTGCCGGTTTAAGCGATCGAGATGGCTGATAGCTCCTACTCTTCCGGCTTGGGGCGGAACTGTAGGGCTATGGCGATCGCTTCCTTAGTTTTTCCACCACAAGCCACGTTTCTCTACTCAACTTCAACGTGGCGCTATGTTAGCAAGTATGGTTTGGATTTTGTTGATGGGCTTCTTCGCGGGGCAGCTAGCCCGGCGACTGCAGGCTCCAGCCTTGGTTGGCATGGTGGTAGCGGGCATATTTCTAGGGCCGCAGGTGGGGCATGTCCTCAGTGATGAGGTGCTTGGCTCTGCGGATGCCTTGCGCACCATTGCCGTCATGGTGATTCTGATGAAAGCCGGTCTGGGATTGGATCGTGAGAAACTAGCTCAGCAGGGAACGGTGGCCCTGCGCTTAGGGTTTCTGCCGGCGAGTTGTGAAGCGATCGCGGTCATGCTGGCGGCGATCTGGTTGTTTCAGTTTGACGTAGCCACCGGACTGCTGCTGGGCTGCATCCTGGGAGCGGAATCGCCTGCGGTGATTGTACCGGCCATGCTGCGGCTTAAAAGCCTAGGCTGGGGTGTACACAAGGGCATTCCCGACGCTATTTTAACCGGCAGCGCGCTCTCAGATGTCTTATTGCTGCTGGTGTTTAGCCTCCTGCTGGCATTTCTCGCCCAGGGAGATGCGATTCTTACCCTGCCCGGTGGATTCACGGTCAATGCCATCTACCTACTGCCGCTGCAGGTGGTCATCCAGGTTGGGTTGGGGGTGCTCCTAGGCTGGATCACGGCCCGTCTTCTGGTGGCAGTGTTAGCTCAGCAAAACTGGACACAAAACGCGGTGCAGGATTCCCTAGTGGCGGCCAGCATTGCCCTGCTGTTGGTGATTGTGGCGGTGGCGGTACCGATCTTTTCTGGCTACCTGGCGGTCATGGCCACAGGATTTTTCTTAATTGAGCTGGATGCGCCCCTAGCTCGGCGACTACGTGGTGGCTTTAATAGCCTCTGGGCGATCGCTGAGATTATCTTATTTGTATTGCTAGGAGCCAGCATTCAGCTTGATGTACTAGGCGATACGTTGTTGACGGGACTCTTAGTCTTAGCTATTGGCACCCTGGTAGGGCGATCGCTAGGCTGGTACTTATCTACCCTTGGCAGTAATTGGACAGTTCGAGAACGTCTATTCCTGCTGCCCAGCAAC
Organism: Leptolyngbya sp. CCY15150; assembly: GCF_016888135.1. NCBI lineage: Bacteria > Bacillati > Cyanobacteriota > Cyanophyceae > Leptolyngbyales > Leptolyngbyaceae > Leptolyngbya > Leptolyngbya sp. CCY15150. The sequence continues at coordinate 16,570 of NZ_JACSWB010000152.1, read as the reverse complement.
TCTGCTAAGGCCACGGTACAGGCAGCGATCGGAGCGATTCCCTTAGCCCAGGGTATTGCCGGCGGAGAAACAATCTTGGCGATCGCTGCCCTATCTATCCTGATCACTGCGCCCTTAGGTGCCTGGGCCATTCCCACCTTTGCCCCCAAACTCCTAGAACAGGGCGAGGTCGATCCCACCAAAGTAGCGATCGAGCGACGGATTGTTCTGCTGGCTGCCGTGGATACATCGCCCCTAGCGCCTCAAGTTCTGAAAAAAGCTGCCGAGCTGGCCCGACGCAGTGATGGCGAGGTCATTGTGCTGTATGTGCAACAGATGGATGATGTACCGGGCATGGTGTGGCTGCGAGACCAAGTAAAACACACCTTAGCCGACATTCGTCACCAGTTTTTGATCCGAGAAGGCGTGATCCCAGAAACAATTATTCGCATTGCTCAAGACTATGGTGTAGCGGAAATCATTGTGGGTAAGCGTGGGCACCGTTCATTCCAAGACGTCCTGGTCGGTTCTGTACCGCGAGCCATTGTCGAGACTAGCTCCCTGCCTGTGCTTGTGGTTGAAGCAGAATCTGTTGGAGATCTGCATGAGGACACCTGATTTAGTCACCATCCCAGATGGGCGTTGCTGAAACAAGTATGAATGGCTCAATCCACCCTCACCCTAGCCCTAGAGAGAGGGGACAGGAGTTCTAGGGCGTGTTTTAAAACTCATCCAAACCCTGATTCTCTCGTACGAAAAATCAAGGGGTTTAGCAGGTTTTAAAACAGAGCCTAGCTCCCTTCTCCCTGGGGAGAAGGGTTGGGGATGAGGGCAAATCATCTATCAATTCAGCAATACCCCCAGATGCATACCACTCCTTCAGCAATGCTGAACGGCGGTATGATTCCGCAACATGTTGCCCGGAGCTTCAGATTCTGTGCTTCAAATTCTGTAACTAAAGGTTCATCTTCCAGTTCAGCAACACCGCTCCTTCAAGGGCGTTGCCGAATGAGGCTACTTCAGCCGCAAGAATCGTTCCCATCCATAAGACCTGTCGGAAATCAGATTCATCTGTGGGGATATGGCAATGAATTTGCTATGATTTGGTTTGGTCTAGACTCTCACGTCGTGTGCCTGCCAGACCCTATGGTCTATCATGGGCAAACAACGCTCAAGTAGTAGACCCTATCGCCCTCATCATCCTACCCCAACCAGTCCCTGACGAAAAGCTTCATACGCCGCCATTCCCTTTATCTCAACAGAAAATGCTCTGATTGAAAACGTTAACGATGAACAATGTTAACGATGAACTGGGAATAGTAGTCTTGAAATCGTAATTATTGTGTGTTTTGGCACATCCGCAGGATGACATGGATCTCAAATCTAAAGGAATGCAGGAGCGATCGCAGGATGCCCAAGGAACTGAAAACCGCCTTTCTGTACAACCATCCTCTACATCTTCAGCGTTAATCCTATCTCCGAACCGAGCGCGATTTCCTCAGCGATTGTTACAGGTTCGTAACTGGCGAATGTACCAGAAAATTGGCATTGGCTATTTCTGGTCAATTGGGATTGGCTTAACCGGCTCACTCTTAGGTTTGGTGCTTGCCGATTATTATCAGGGGCAGGCAATCACGCAGCTCTTAGACGCGCAAACCCAGTCCTTACTTTTAGGACAGCTAGAAATAGCGGGCAAGAGCGCACAAGTTCAGAGCTTGGCCCTAGACCTTGCGGTTCACACCGATCAACCCTATCAAGATCATTGGGTTCAGTTTCAAGCCGCCGTATCCCAGGTCGAAACCAATCAGCTTGCCCTAACCTCATTTTTAGACAACAACCCTACCTGGTTCGCCGCACCACCAGAGGTGATGACCAACATCCTCAACGACTATGCACAAGCTCTGAAAACCTACGAGGCAGACCTTAACTCAGCAGTTCAAGCCTTAATAGAGGCGCGATCGCAGCCCGAGCAAGCCATTGCCCAAGCTAATCTCACAGACCTGGTCTCAGGCACAAGAGCTGCCCAGATAGATGAGATGCATACTCAAGTCATCCAGTTGACCCAAACGGCTCAGCAGCAAGAGCTGGAAGGCACGGTTGAAATGGAAGATGCCCAAGGGTTGGAGAAGCTGATCATTGTGCTGAGTATGATCTTGTCCGCAGCCGTAGCCGGAGGATTAGCCCTTCGCACCACACGGGCGATCGCCCAACCCTTAGAACAGGTAACCCACATTGCCCAACGGGTTGCCACTGAGGCAGATTTTACCCTGCGAGCACCGATTGCAAGTCATGATGAGATTGGCTGGCTGGCGCAGGCCCTGAATAATCTCATTCAGCGCATTCAAGAATATACCCATGATTTAACAAAAGCCGCTCAGACGACAGAAGCCCAAAACCAAGAACTGCAAAAAGCTTTAGGCAATCTGCGTCAAGCCCAAGCTCAACTTATTCAAACAGAAAAAATGTCCTCTCTAGGGCAACTGGTTGCCGGAGTCGCCCATGAAATTAACAATCCTGTTAGTTTTATTTACGGCAATATCAGCCACGTTAAGCAATATACCAACGATTTACTCACCTTACTATCTGCCTATCAAGCCGAACTACCCCAGCCCAGCGCCAACCTGCAGCAGCAAATTTCAACCATCGATTTAGACTTCCTCCAAGAGGATCTGCCTAAAGTTTTACAGTCTCTACAAGTTGGGGCTGAACGCATTAACAGTATTGTGTTATCTCTGCGGCTCTTTTCACGCTTGCATGAATCTGAAAAGAAACCCTTCGACCTTCATCAAGGCCTAGACAGTACCCTGTTAATTCTCAATAGCCGGCTCAAGGCTCAATCCAATCGGGAGGCGATCGCAATCATCAAAAACTACGGCGATATTCCGTTCATCGAGTGCTATGGCGGTCAAATCAACCAAGTCTTTATGAATATTCTTAGTAATGCCATTGATGCCCTAGAAGAACGGATTGCTCTAGGATCTCCCCAAGCCTCAACGATGAGCAAACCTGAGCCGAGGAAAGATTGCTCTAGAGACCATGATCCTCCCAGCATTCATATTCAAACTCGCTGTCTTGCCGACCATGCTGTGCTGGTCACAATTGCCGACAATGGATCTGGAATTCCAGATAGCATCGCCAGCAAGCTCTTTGATCCCTTTTTCACAACCAAGCCCATTGGCAAGGGAACCGGTTTAGGCTTAGCTATCAGCTACCAAATTATTACAGAACAGCACCAAGGTACCTTAACCTGTCAGTCAGGATTAGGGCAAGGAACGGTGTTTACTATCAAGATTCCAGTACGAGGACGAGCATCGTAACCTAGGCGTCCAGAATAGGCATCTGGATACCGGCGTTGCTGAATCAAGTATGAATGGCTCAATCTGCCCTCTCCCTAGGGAAAGGGAACAGGAGTTCTAGCTCCCTTCTCCCTGGGGAAAAGGGTTGGGGATGAGGGCAAATTATCTATCGATTCAGCAATGCCTGGATACTAAATCACGGTAGAGTTGGCGCTAGCGAACTGTAAGCCAGACACTCACGCTCACCCTATCCTAGTATCTGTTGCCCTGTCGTTTACCGGGAGTTGCTGAATTGCTGAATCAATAGGTGATTTGTGCTAAGAAACCGTGAGCGAAACGCTCACACGACCTTGATGGTGAATGGGTTGTGCGTGTAAGCATCTTGCTCACGTTCCAATTTCCTAGCCTCATTCAGCAACGCCTCGTTTACTGATAGTATCGTTGCTCTAGCCAAGCGCGCACTTCTTGTTCAGAGTGACAGGTCATGCGATCGCGAGTGATGGGATCATAAATTTCATAGATACCTTGTCCATTTTTATCGATCCGCTCTGAAATTACAGGATCATGGCTGCCTAGCAGAAATTTAAGGATTCCAGATCCCCAATCAGACACCACAGGACGAATAATTTTAGACCAGAGGGTGACCCGGGGGCGTTGTGCGATCTTCTCGTTGTATAAGGACTCTAATTGATTGCGAGCGGTGACATGATCGGGGTTCATCGCGTCCTCCTAAAGACTTCGTAAAGGGATGGAAAACATATCCAGCATTGGAAAACACTGGGCGACTGTGGTTGCTAGAAGCTAGATATAACCAAAATCTGCCATATCAGCTTTCCAGCACCACCTGTGCTGAATCGAGAGTATTGCCTACAGGTTCAAGATCGAATAAAAACAGCGCGGCTCAGTGCCTACACATCCAATAGATAGGACGTTTTGACCTATAGATTTGAGTGAAGGTCAGATACTGTTGCCCTCACCTTACTGAGGCTGGAATAAGAGATCAACCGAAAAATCCGATGGCATTCATGAGTAATTTCGATGGAAGGATCGATTCATCCTGTTGTCTCTCCTCAGGTAGCGATCGCTGCTGGTCTAGACGGTGTTCCTATCCATCAGCGGTATGAATCTAGTATGCTGTGTTACATCTAAACCAAACAGATGCAGTTCTGCTAAATTGTTATGGGTACAGTTTGCAAAAACAAAACTGTATTGGTAGCGATCGCTCCCAACTGTACTGTTCCTTCTCAAGGTACTAGCTATGGCAATGACTCCCCTCAATCTAGAATCTGACAAAAGTTTGTATGAGCAGGTGGCAGACCGCCTAGAAACCCTGATTTATGAAGGGACTCTGAAACCGGGCGATCGCCTGCCCTCTGTTCGCAAACTGCGAGAACAGCTTTCGGTGAGCATCTCGACCGTGCTAGAAGCCTATCGGGTTTTGGAGGATCGGGGCATGATCTGTGCTCGCCCGCAGTCGGGTTACTACGTGCGGCAAACTGCCCTACAGCAGCCTCAGGAGCCAGCAACGACGGATCCACCCAAGCGTGTCTATGATATCGACAACTCCCTCACCTTTCGCTTAATGCACGCCATCCAGGATCCAAAGATTTTGAAGCTGGGGGCGGCGGTACCCGTGGCTGAGCACCTACCCCTCAATGCCCTCAATCGCCTCATGGGGCAAGTGTTGCGCCAGCATTCCGCCAAGGCCCATTCCTATGATGCGCCGCCGGGCTGTGTTGAGCTGCGTCGCGAGGTGGCCAAGCGCATGCTCACGGCAGGGTGTTCCATTAATCCAGATCAGATTGTAACCACCAACGGCACCTTTGAGGCGGTCTATCTGTCGTTGCGCGCCGTGACGCAGCCGGGAGACACCGTTGCTATCGAATCGCCTACCTACTACGGGCTGCTTGAAGCTCTGGAAATGCTGCATCTCAAGGTTCTAGAGCTGCCAACCCATCCTCGGGATGGCCTATCGTTGGATTACTTAGAGATGGCGATGCAGCGTCAGCAGATTACCGCCTGTGTGCTGGTATCCAACTTTAGCAATCCCCTGGGCACCTGCATGGGCGATGCCAAGAAAAAGCAGTTGGCCGACTTGCTAGAGCGCTACGATATGCCGTTGATTGAAGATGATATTTACGGCGATCTTTATTTTGAAGGTAGCCGCCCAAAAGCTATCAAAGCCTTCGATCGCAGCGGCCTAGTCCTGTACTGCGCTTCCTGTAGCAAAACACTGTCGCCGGGAATGCGGATTGGCTGGGCGATCGCAGGTCGCTATCAGGCCAAAGTGGAGCAACTCAAGTGGGTCTTGAACCAAACGACAGCGATCGCCCCCCAGCTTACCCTGGCAGCTTTTCTGGCTAACGGTGGTTATGATCGCCATCTACGACAGTTGCGACGCAAATATCAGATGCAAACAGCCCAAATGACCCAGGCGATCTGCGACTATTTTCCTGCAGAAACCAAGGTAACTCGCCCCAATGGCGGTCATGTGCTGTGGCTAGAGCTGCCCCCTGAGTTCGACTCGCTGCAGCTTTATGAAGAGGCCCTGGCTCAAAACATTAGCATTGCTCCTGGCGTCATTTTCTCTGCATCCAGCGGCTATACCAACTGTTTCCGCCTCAATTGCTCCTTGCCTTGGACAGAAGACGTGGATCAAGCCATGCGCACAATCGGCTATCTGGCCAAGAAGCAACTGGCTATGACCATGCTCAGCCAACCTTTCTAGGAGAAATAACGCTTGCGTAATGTCCCCCTGCGATCGATGATGGCTGAAACCTTCTATCAACCGGTGCAATCCCCATGGTCGCAACCTCCTATCTCATCCAAAATGCTACGGTTTTACCGTTCACCCCCCAAGAAGATGGTTCCCTTGATCTCCAACCCCGACAAGTCGATGTGCTAGTGGAGGGCGATCGCATCACTCAGGTTGCGCCAAACCTTGAGCCACCCACGGCTCAAACCCACGTCATTGATGCCACCCATCAGTTGCTGATTCCGGGGTTTGTCAACGCCCATGCTCACTCAGTGGAAATCTTGGAAAAAGGGCGCTATGAGTCTATGCCCTTAGAGTTATGGATGCTCTATACCTATCCACCCCTGCAGCAACAGCATCTAACGCCACGCCTTTGCTACCTGCGTACGATGTTGGGAGCCCTCGAACAGGTGAAGTCGGGAGCAACAACGATTCAAGATGACCTGATTGAAATGCCCTACATCACACCGGAGATTTTCGCCGCTGTGGCTCAAGCTTATTTAGATCTGGGGCTGCGGGCGAGCCTCACCCACCATGCGATCAACCTACCGTTGCATCAAACCATTCCGTTTTTAGGCGATTTCTTGCCGGCTGATCTACATCAAGAGTTAGAGGACTTAGAGGGATTGTCAGATCAGGATTGGATTTCCCTATTCAAAGATCTCTATCAAACCTGGCATCAGCGCGATGGACTCCTAACCCTCGCCTTAGCTCCCTCAGCTCCCCAGCGAGTCACCCCTCATCTGATGCACCAAATTGCTGACCTATCTGCGGATTTTAATCTGCCGATTCATACCCATATGCTAGAAACCCGTACCCAGGCAGTCACGGGGCCGGTCTTCTATGGGGAAGGAGAGTCGGTGGTGAGCTATGCCAAGACCCACGGTATTTTGACCCATCGCACGGCGATCGCCCATGGTATTTGGCTCACCAATCGCGATATTGAGTTAATTGCCGAAGCTGGAGCGACGGTTATTCATAACGTGGTGAGCAACCACCGCCTCTGCAGCGGCATTGCGCCCATTCGCCAGTTGATGGATGCGGGTGTCACCATTGCCCTTGGCTCAGACGGTATGAGTTCAAACGACTCCTTTAATATGTTTGATGTGATTAAAGCAGCAGGCTTGACCCACTCCGTCACGCAGTCTGATTATTCTCGCTATCCCAAGGCTCGGGATGTGTTGACGTGGGCAACCCAAGGTGGAGCACGCTCAGCCTTACTTCAAGAGGATATTGGAGCGATCGCTCCTGGTAAAAAGGCTGACATTGTGCTCTATGATCTCACCACCACAAGCTTTACACCCCAGGCTGATCTGCCCATTCACTTGGTTTATGCCGAACGGGGGCAGTCTATTCGCAAGGTCTTTGTGAATGGACAATTGGTCGTAGATCAAGGGCAAGTGGTAACGGTGAATGAAGCCGATTTGTTAGCTGAGTTGCGATCGCTCTTACCCGAGTATGAAGCTTACCGAGCTGAACGAGTTCGTCAGGCCGAACGCCTAGTGCCAGCCATAGAAGCGACCTACCAAAAGGCTATGGCGACGCCATTCCCGGTCAATCGCTTTAGCCAACTCGATCGCGATTTTGCCTAGGTTCCTATCGTCTCTCTTGGGTCACGTTTGGACAAAAGGAGTCGAACCAGCGTTGCTGCATCTAGGTATGAACGCAACATCTACCCTCTCCCTAGCCCTTTCCTTTTAGGAGAGGGGACAGGAGTTTTAGCCCCCTTCTTCCTCGGAAGAAGGGTTGGGGATGAGGGCAATTTATCCTGCTATCCAACAATGCCCGAACCTTTAGGATCTCGTTAGATGTCGTGAACTGTCCTGACTAGAATTTGTCAGGATACTGCCAAGTAACACAAGAGGGTTGGTATAAAGTCTGGCTACATTGCTTATTCTAGTCGGTCACCCTACCGAGACTTCGTCATCCCCTCCTCAAGGGGATGACGAAGCAGAGATAAAATGCAGGATATTTTGGCCATGAGCATTCAACCAAATTTGACGTGAGGATCGAAGACCTATATTGTCAAATTCGGCTCAAGACCATCCCATCCAATGTCACAGCTTTCACAACAGATGATCAAGCCTGCGTTTAGGCAAACATTAACCCATCAATATAACCGTATCAATGACATGAATGATTCCATTGTCAGCCTCAATATCGGCAGCCACAACAGTTGCATTTTTAACCTCAAATCTATCTGCAGCTCGAATTGGAATCTCGCATCCCTCCAGTGACGTCACCGACGTCATCTTTGACAGGTCAGCTTGAGTCAGTCGTCCAGCTACAACATGATACTTGAGGATACGTCCTAGCTGGGGCGGGTTTTGCACCAGCGTTTGGATGGTACCTGGAGGTAACTTAGCAAAGGCATCGTCGTAGGGCGCAAAAACGGTAAAGGGCCCCGGACTACTCAGGGCATCCACCAAGTTAGCTACTTTAACGGCTGTGACTAGCGTCTTAAACGAATCTGAGGTGACAGCAATATCGACAATAGTGGGCATGGTCAAAAAGGTTAGATAAATGGTGTGAATTGTCCAAGGGCATGATAGTCACATCTGAAATACCCAGCAATGTCTATCTAGCGATAGTCTTGTCGCTGAATGTCGCGGAGGCGGGCTTCAGGACGCAGAAATCGATCCATCTGAGCTTCGAAAAACTGGCGATTTGCCATGAGATGGTCAGGATTAGGATCATCAAGCGGGTACAATAATGCCTGGCGCAGGGCTTGAATGACAGCAGAGGTCACGCAATACATCGATCGCTGAAAGGTAATTCCTAGCTGGATCAAAATATCGTCTTGACCTCGACAGTGCTGACTGTAGTAGTCCACCAAATAAGATGGCAGGAAGTGCCGCATATCTTGCATCAGCAACGTAGGTGGAATACCGGCTGTCCCCACTGGAAATACATCTGCATAGAGAATGCCGTAGTGAAAATCTGCTTGCTCAGCCGGTACCTGTTCTGCCTGAGCATTATAGGACTTGGTGCCTCGGAAGGGGGCTGTCCGGTAAAACACAGATTCTACATAGGGCAGAGCAGCTTCATATAGCCACGTCATCCCTTTTGACTTGGGAATAATTTCATAACATTCACCATCAATGTAGACATGGTGGTAAATAGGGCGTCCAGCAATGGCAAAAATGCCGTTGACCAGAAAATTCATGGCTTCAGGAACGCTAGTGATCTTACCTTCATCATACAGATCAGACATTTCAAAAAAGACGGGAGCCATAACTTCCCAAAACAAACCTAGGTTTGCATAGTAAGATAGCTCTCGCACCTTCTCGATAAACATCTCGGGAAATAGCTTGTGCAAAGACAGCATCAATGGATTGTTTTTAAAGTAGGCGCGGATGGCACGATCAGCGTTAGCTTTATACTCATCCGTGTCTAAATAGGGGTCGAATCTATTGGCTGGCGCATACATCTTACGATGCCACAACATGGCTCTCATGCAGGCTTCAGCAAATTCCATATTGATGCGATCGTGCCAAAGATGGTGGAATAACTTAGGCCATGTTTTCTTAGTCTCACCCTTGTTGATAAAATCTAAAAGTTCTGGGTGGGCGGTCGCTTCTCCTCGCCAAATCCGTAGATCAGCATCATCTCCTGCATAGTGATTATGAAGATCTAGATACTCTTGGGGAAGAAAGTACTTGAAGGCTGGAACAGGGTTTAAGAAAACTCGTTCAGCAATATACAAGAGGTCGCGCCAGTAAAAATCCATCGGTACCGCATAGGCTTTATAGATACCAATGATTTGCATGAGATTCTCAGGGGTATCAGGAAGCATGGCTCCTCCTGCTTCCAGCCGATGGATAATGTCGGCGAAAGGATGCTGAGAGGGAGGAATGGCCGTGGATGTTGAGGACATGGTCGTAGTCATAGATTTCTAGTTTCTAGGTTGCAACATAGACAACAGGGCATATCAGGAACAGACGATCAGTTTTTCGGGATCATCAACGCTTCTGTAGATTGCATAGCCGTTGTGATCGTGATCATCTGTGTCGCGGGCGGGCTAACCGCTGACACCATAGCTGCCGTGGTTGATTCACTCCAACGCACAAGCCAGCTTGGCTGAACACCCAGCAAGAAAATAGCCCAAGCTAAAACCAAGGCCGGTACCCGCTCACCCCACTCAACCTTGGGAAAGTAAGCGATCGCATTATCTAGCTTGCCAAAGCAGGTGCGGTTTAGCAGAATCACAAAATAGACTGCCGTTAAACCCGTGCCTACCACAGACAGCAAGGTTTGAATCGGAAAGACGGTGTAGCTACCTTGGAAAATAAGAAATTCGGCGATAAATCCTGCCAGACCTGGAATGCCAGCACTTGCCATCCCACCCAACACCAAGAGCGCACTAATAGTAGGTAGCCCTCGAATAGGATTCATCAGACCGTTGAGTACATTCAGCTCGCGGGTGCCAACCTTCAGCTCGACTAAGCCAACGAGATGGAATAGGATAGCCAGGATTAGCCCATGGGCAACCATCTGGGAAACAGCACCCACCATACTCAGCGTCGTCAAGGCCGCTCCACCCAATAAGATATAGCCCATATGGCCCACAGAGCTGTAGGCTACCATGCGCTTAATGTCCGTTTGGGCGATCGCTGCCATGGCCCCGTAGAGCACGCTAATCGTCGCCCAGGTCGCTAAGCCAGGAGACAACACCGACCAGGCATCTGGAAATAAACCTAGCCCAAAGCGAAAGATGCCGTAGGCTCCCAATTTCGCTAAAACACCGCCCAGCAAAATCGCGGTGGGTGTGGATGCGGCTGTATAGGTATCGGGCAGCCAAGTGTGGAACGGCACTAACGGCACCTTGATGCCAAATCCCACCAATAAGATACCGAGAAGAATAAGCTGCGATAGCATGGGCAAACTCTGCCCCAAGACATCACTGTAGGCAAAGGATGAGGCCCCCGTGAGCCAAACTAGACCGAGGAAGCCAACCAGGATCAGTGCTCCGGACAGGGCTGTATAGATCAAGAACTTGGTGGCAGCATAATTACACCGTTCGCCGCCCCAAATCGAGATCAGCAGGTAGAACGGTACAAGCTCTAGTTCATAAAACAGGAAAAAGAGGAGTAGATTTTGGGCCAAAAATGCCCCGGCCACACCGCCGCTGCAGATCAGCATCAGACTGTAAAACAGACGCGGACGTTCCGTCTGTTCTGAACTGCTGAACACAGCAATCCAGGTTAAAAAGCTGTTTAGGATCACTAAGGTAATAGATAGACCATCTACGCCAAGCTGGTAGTTTAGACCAAGGCTATCAATCCAGGGCAAGTATTCCTGCATCTGCAGCGTCGGCGTATTCAGGTCAAACTGGAAGAGGAGGGCTAAGCTCCAAAGTAAAATACCTCCCGTAAACCAAAGGGTAATCCAACGAATCTGTTTTGACGAGATAGAGGCAGGCAAACAGCCAAGGGCGATCGCCCCTAGAAATGGCAGCCAAATCAAGGTGCTAAGCATGGGTTATCCACCAATAACAAGAGATAGGTTAGTCAACGACGACCATGTCATCAAAAGCGTGATTAAAATGATGCCCAGGGCAATGGTGAGCACATAGGACTGGGTTTTGCCGCTGTTGCCATATTTGAGGGCTTCGCCGCCAAAGAGTGAGGCTAGCCCCACCATATTGACGAAGCCATCTACTAGGTAGCGATCGCCCCAGTCAATTAAGCGCGAGATCCGATCCACGCTACCGACAACGCTGAAGCCATAAATTCGGGATGTATAGAAGTCGTAGGCTAACAAATTCTGTAATGCTTGCCACGGTAGCCGAATTGGCTTAGATGTGGGGCCATAGTACACCAAGGCCGCTAGGCTGCAGCCAGACAGGGTTGACCAGATGAGCACTAACGCTACATCTTTATTGAGAACAGCCCAGTCCGGCAACAGTGACAGGGTTTGCAGCACTAGAGGGAGGTGCAGGACAAACCCTGCCAAGATAGTCATCGGTAAGGTCACCAGCCAACCGTTCTCCGGCGATCGCTCTGTCATCGGCTGGGGTTTACCGCCAAACATCAGCACAAAAACTCGCGTGACGGCAAAAGCAGCCAGAGCGTTCACCAGCAGCAAAATCACGGCAATCACAGGGCGATCGCTCCATACACCATCCAGCAAGGCAAGCATCGACCAAAATCCACCCAGGGGCGGCAGGGCAATGAGTCCAGCTACGCCAACCAGGTAGGATAATCCCGATACAGGACGCCGCTGCCAAAGGCCACCCATCTGGGTTAAATCTTGGGTAATGCTGTTGAGGACAATCGATCCAGAGCTCATGACCAGCAAACTGATAGCCACAGCGTGGGTGAGAATCATCAAAAATGCGGCGTTGCTTAACTGTGCGCCCACAGCAATGAATACAATGCCCATGTAGGCGCTGGTCAGATAGGATAGGGCACGCTTGACGTCCACTTGAGCCATGGAAATGAGCGTACCGCCCACCGCCGTGATCGAACCAATGGCGATCGCCACCGATAAGACCGTCGGGGATAGGGCTAACACTGGCTCCAGCTTAATCAGCACCCATGCCCCCGTAGCCACCACCACCGAATTCCGCAGGATGGTACTGGGTACCGGCCCCTCCATGGCTTCATCCAGCCAAAGGTGCAAGGGAAACTGAGCACATTTGCCCATGGGGCCAGCGATCAGAGCCAAACCCACCAAGGTTGCAGTCGTCGGGTTGATATCGGCCGTCTCTGCCCAAACCGCTAACTCTTGAAAATCCCAGGTGCCAGCCAGAGGATAGAGCGCCAATACCCCCATCAACAGCACCAAATCCCCCACCCGCTTGGTGAGAAACGCATCTCTAGCACCGGTGACCACCAACGACTGATTGAGCCAGAAGCCGATCAGCAAATAGGTGCCGAGGGTGAGAACTTCCAAAATCATGTAGCTGAAAAATAGCGAATCGCACAGGGCCAGAGCACACATGCCAGCTTCAAACAGAGCTAACAGGGCATAAAATCTTGCCCAACCCCAGTCCATTTCTAAATAGCCCACGGCATAAACCTGGGCTAGAAAGTTAATGCTCGTTACTACTAGAATGGCACCTAGGGTAATCGACGATACTTCGATGGGGATGGTCAAATCGAGATCGGCAATCTGTAGCCAGGAAAAGGCTATGTACTGAGGAGCCTGTTGCCAAGTAGCATGGAAGGCGATCGCCCCATGCAGACAGGCTAGCCCCGTCATCCCAAGGTTAAAATACCCAGCGGGCCGAGGCCCCGTTAGCGGGGTAATTGACGGTAGCCATAACAGCGATAAAACCATCCCCATCAGAGGATAACTGGGAATTAACCAAGCTGTTTGGGCGAAAAACTGCTCCATATGCTGTCCTCACGATGCCTACAATGACCTACCTAAGATGGTGCCTATGTACTCCTAGTCATAGACTAGAGACTATGATTTTTCAAAAGACCATCATAAATAGACTATACCAAGATCAGCTTACATGGAAATTCAGTTGGTTCTCAAATCGTTTCAATAGGAATTCCATTAGGCTCGAAAAGGTTTTGCTTATGGCAGTCGCCCTATGGGTTCGAGGCTTTTGGTTAGGGGCTTCTGCACCGGGGAAAGCATCCCCTGGGAGGTACCTGTGCAAGGTATATCCATCATCCCCTAGCCTCTTTTTGCGGTAGAAGCAAGGGAGATCAGACATTAACGTCCCTCGTCCTTGGAGGTGTGGGGTGAGGGCTACATTATGCCTCTCCTATCATTTTGGGATATCCTGGCGATTTTTTGTCATAACAACTCACACTATCTAACCAAAGAGTATCTGACCAAAGAGTAAGGGTTTGGCCAGCGTCTCTCCGAAGATGACATAAAGAGAAATAATGTTAAGTCTGATTAATCTCTATATCGTCATAGGTGGGAGGGTGGGGTGCTCGACAGCAGTTGTCTCAAGGTAGATAGGGATTGCCATAGCCCTAATCCAGACTCGATCGTAGCACCACAACGATACAGTCCCAGCAAGAATTCTGAATGAAGGTATCTCTAGATACAGAGTTGTCATAACAAGTTGGCTTTAACTAAGCACAGCACAACTTGAGCCAGAGCGATGGTGGGGAGGCAGCAGAATGACGGGAATGCTAACAAAGTCGGAGGCTCTGACGAATCTGGAGGCCTGTGTGCAGGCGGAGGGACGCGCTGACTTGGTGGCGCAGGTGCGGGCCAAGATTGATGAGCTGGGCATTAAGTATATTTACTACCAGTTCATCTCCGTTACGGGGCGCATTGTCGGCAAGGGTGTTCCGGCAGACCATTGGGAAACGATTGCCGAACGCGGCATTCAGTTGGTGTACGGTTCCACGGCTAACCTCTTCCTCGATCGCTACAACAACTACATCGGCTATGGCCCAGAAGCATCGGAACTTGTGGCCATTCCCGATCCAGACACTTTCTGCCAACTGCCTTGGGATAAGCGAGTGGCGCGGGTCTTTTGTACCTGTTTCCGCAACCGCGAGGAACCGGAGAATCCGGGGGGCTACCTGACATCAGACTGTCGCGGCAATTTGAAGCGCATCCACGCTCAGTTTCAGGAAGATCACCATGGTCTACATCTGCGGCACGGTACAGAACCAGAGATGATGTGGCTGAAGAAAGGGCCAGATGGTAAGCCCAATGGTGGCGTGACCAAGCCCAACTGCTATCAAATTGATCAGTTTGAGGAATTGCGCCCCGTATTTTTACGGGTGATTGACTATTGTCAAGCGATGGGTCTAGATATGATCCAGGGCGATCATGAAGATGCGCCGGGGCAGCTTGAGCTCAACTTTATGTATGATGATGCGTTACGCACATGCGATCGCCTCACCACCTATCGACAAATCTGTTCCCAGGTGGCGCGAGAGTTTAACCTGATCGCCTGCTTCATGAGTAAGCCCTTCATGGGCGTATCGGCCAACGGTTGTCACCATAACCTATCTTTATGGTATGGCGGAGATGAACAGGTGAAAGATTTTGGCATGGAAACACTGCCAGGTTTAGCAGGCACCTTTAGCTATCGCAAGGGCGGCGAGAATACATTTTTGCCAGATCCTAGCTTATCTGCCACGAAGCCAGGCCCAATTGGTCTGAATGCGATCGGTGGAGTGATAGAACATCTGGGAGCCCTGACAGCGATCGGCTGTTCGACCGTGAATTCCTATCGCCGCCTATGGGATACAGGGCTATGGGCACCAGTCTATGCAGATTGGGGTTTCCAGAACCGTACCTGTGGTTTGCGAGTATCGGCACCGGGGCGGTTTGAGTATCGGGCAGTGGATTCGATGGTGAATCCTTATCTGATGGCAGCAGCGTTGCTGAAGGCGTTTGATGATGGCATTCAACGCAATCTGGATCCAGGAGAGCCAGAATCTCGTAATCTCTATGAGGCGATGGAGGCAGGTAAACAGGTGAAGAAGCTGCCGATGTCGTTGGGTGAGGCGCTGGAGCGGCTGGAGCAGGATGATGTTGTGAAGGCGTCAATGCCGGGAGACATGTATCAGGTGTTTAACTGGTACAAGCGAGATGAGTGGGAGAAGTTTTTGGCGACGAGTACACAGTGGGATGTGGACATGTATCTCGATTGTTTGCCGTAACCTTCTATCCGATCTTGCCGCTATCCTGGGCTCTTTGGTAGATGGTAGGTGTTGCTGAATCAGGATATGAACCTGGGGCTAGGAGTACAGAACCTTCGGCAAACGTTGCGGAGTCATACCGCTATTCAGCAATGCCAGATGGTAGCCCCATAGTCACAACCAATGTAGCATCTTGCTCACATTCCAGTAACGCCATTTCAGCAAGTAGGGTGGGCAGTGTCCACCCTACAAGTACTGGAGATACTGTACACGGTACAATGGGCGATCGCTAAGTTCCCGCCAATCGCGTCAAAACCCTGATAATACAGTGCGTACAACTTGCTTGACAGGATCCTTCAATAGGATTGATTAAGGGCTACCTGCTTCTTACTAGATAATAATGCCCTAGATTATGTCTTACGTTGCGCCGTAAATCTGACCTATAGTTCCTCTAACATTCTGCCTAAATCTACCAACTCCAGTATTCTTGTTGATGAGAATTTCCTGGTTTTGGGCTGTATAGCCAAATAGATTCCTGCCATCCAAAGCAAGGCCGAAGACATTACTATATCCAACATCACCTACCAAGCTAAAACTTCCATTGCGCCGAATAGATAATAAAACGTCTGTCCCAGCTCTCCTGGCCGTTAAGAAAAATCGATTTTTAGCTGGGTCAAAGACTAAATCACCACTGCTGGCAAAACCTTGAGTTGTAAATAGCAGCCTGGCTTCCCCTGTGCGCTGATTAATTTGGTAAAAGCCGCCATTATCAGAAGCACCAAATAACCGACCGTTAGCATCAAACCCCAGAGAATTCATCCCAGAGGCTCCAAAGGAACCGATAAATTTTGACTCCCCCGAACGATTCAGCCGGTATAAGCTTGAAAAGGTATTGGCAAAAATTCTGCCATTGTCAGATTGGGCAATATCAATGAATGTCCTATCTTGCCCTTGAACTCGCAGCCGCC
>NZ_JACSWB010000151.1 GCF_016888135.1 Leptolyngbya sp. CCY15150 | reverse complement strand
CTGGCTTTCAAACTATTTCGTTTTATCGGTTCGGTCTCCCTCAGTCCGGGCGGCTTTCGTTGCCCTTCCCTCAGGCGCTTAACCAATATATCCAACCCAGCCGGGTCTGTCAACTCCCCTGCCTTTATTTAGACAGATCACCCAAAAGCCTTGCCCAAAAAACGTTTCAGGCTCTAGAGGCAAGGTTTTCATGGAAAAACATGCCATTTTTCTTGGAAAAAAGCTGCGATCGCTTCCCGGTTTTCCCTCCTACACAACCTCTGAAAGCCTTGTAGATTAAGCCATTTCGCTCTTCTAGCCCTCATCAAAACAATCTCAAATCTTTTTTTCAACGCTTTGCCCCTATTCCCTCAATACGTTCAATCAATACGTTCAATACAAGAGCGCCTGCCTGCTAATGGGCTCCCCTATGTCCTGATATGGGGTTAAGACCAGGGATTTTGGCATCTAGGGATTGGGATGGCCTAGAGAGTAGGGGAGAATGGGGCGTGGTAGATCAGAGATTGAGGATAGAGGCTCGTGAACTTTCAGACAGTTATTGCAACGCTGAATCAATTTTGGGGCGATCGCGGCTGTTTAATCGTGCAGCCCTACGATACAGAAAAGGGCGCGGGCACCAAGAGTCCCCATACATTTCTAAGAGCCATTGGCCCGGAACCTTGGGCCGTGGCCTATGTGGAGCCCTGCCGTCGTCCATCCGACGGCCGCTATGGCGAGAATCCTAATCGGGTTCAGCACTATTATCAGTACCAAGTGTTGATCAAGCCATCCCCAGACAATATTCAGGATGTGTATCTAGACTCGTTGAAGGCCCTGGGCATTAAACCGGAAGACCACGACATTCGCTTTGTGGAAGACAACTGGGAAGATGCGGCCGTGGGTGCGTGGGGCGTTGGCTGGGAAGTATGGCTGGATGGCATGGAAGTCACCCAGTTCACCTATTTTCAGCAGTGCGGGGGACTTGACTGCCGGCCGGTGTCCATTGAAATCACCTACGGGCTGGAGCGGCTGACCATGTACTTACAAAACGTGGATGCCATCTTCAACATCCAGTGGAATGACCAAGTCACCTACGGCGATGTGTTTTTGCAATCAGAAATAGAAAGCTCTACCTATAACTTTGAGGCATCGGATCCCAAGACCCTGTTTACCCTGTTTGGCATTTACGAACAGGAAGCAGAACGGCTGATGGAGCAGGGCCTGGTGTTGCCAGCCTACGACCAAGTTTTGAAATGCTCCCACACCTTCAACTTACTGGATGCCCGAGGGGTGATTTCCGTCACCGAGCGCACCCGCTACATTGCCCGCGTGCGCACCTTGGCTAGGAAGGTGGCCCATCTCTATCTAAAGCAACGAGAGGCGATGGGATTTCCGTTGCTAGCCGAGACAGCTCAGCCAGCGATCGCCCCCTAACACACCTCTACGCCAGGGGCGATCGCCCTTCTATCGACAAGCTAGCCATGATTTAGCCCCCCATCAGTGGAGATCGGTAGAATAATCGGTAACGAACCGTTAAGACTGCCGAATCCAACGAGGAACACACGATGTCAGAGAGTTTGAGTCAACTACTAGAGCCGATCGCGGCTTGGTTTCGCAGCTTGGGTACCCCAGAGCCGATTGTGCATTGGGGACACCCTTTGATGATGGGCATTGTGGTGATTGCCATGGGTAGCGCTGTGGGTCTCTCCGGCTGGCGAGGGCGATCGCTGGAGGATGGGGAAGAAAAAGTCAAAAGCTTAGATGGCCATGCCAAAGTTGCCCCCTTGATGACGCTGTTTATCATCCTGGGCTACACCGGCGGCATCTTATCCCTCGTGATGCAGCAGCAGCCGATTCTCGAAAGCCCTCACTTTTGGACAGGATCCGTGGTGATTTTGCTCTTGGTGACCAATGGTGCGATCGCTGCCACGGGCTTTGGGAAGAATAAACCTGGGCTGCGATCGGCCCATGCCTATTTAGGCAGTGCTGCACTCTGTCTCATGGTTCTGCACGCCGCGCTGGGGCTCAAGCTAGGGCTATCCATCTAGACAAGATCTAGAGCTAGACGAGGTTTCCTCTCGCTTCCCTAGTCAAGACCACCCGTTGCGCGCAGACCTGTTGGACAGCAGCGACGGGTGCATTGATTAGGGAACTATGCGAAACAGTGTTGTCTTATGTCTGGCCTATTTGGTCGGACTGCTTTTGAGTGGGATAGCTGGATCATGGCTGGGGGTGCCCAGGGGGGCGATCGCCATTCTCGTCCTGAGTTTGGCCGCGGTGGCGCTCTTACCCCGCTGGTGGCGAACG
Source organism: Leptolyngbya sp. CCY15150 (assembly GCF_016888135.1). Lineage (NCBI taxonomy): Bacteria > Bacillati > Cyanobacteriota > Cyanophyceae > Leptolyngbyales > Leptolyngbyaceae > Leptolyngbya > Leptolyngbya sp. CCY15150. Next base: position 24,715 of record NZ_JACSWB010000151.1, on the reverse strand, counting down.
GGCCCCCGTGTACAAGTCTGGGCCTGTGCAGGACTCATTGCCCTGCTGGGGTTTGGGTATTTTTATTGGCGGATACCGACGCCACAAACCGCCGATATTAGCCATTGGGTGACTGCCGACCATCCTCAACAGGCCGTGCAGGTCTGGGGAAGAATTGCCGATGAACCCCGCATGACCCGCAGCCAGTCCGTACGCTTTTGGCTACAGGTGCTAGAAGCCCAGCGCAACGATCAACCCTCCCTGGAGCAAACGGGCAAACTCTATGTCACCGTGCCACTCCTACAGGGCACAGGATTAACCCTGGGGCAAGAGGTGGCGATCGCAGGCAATCTATACCAACCCCAACCAGCTCAGATCCAGGGCGGCTTTGACTTCCAGGCCTACCTAGCCCGCCAAGGCAGCTTTGCTGGACTTCGGGGGAGCACTGTGGAGGTCTTACCCCAGCGCCACTACCCCATTTCCGCCCTCCAGTTTGGGTTTACCTATGGTCAACAAACCCTGCAGACCGTTCGGCAGCGGATGATTCGTGCCCAGGTCGAACGCCTAGGACGGGGCGGTCTGTTGGTGAGCAGCATGGTATTGGGACGACGGGCGGTGGACTTGCCCTACGATCTCTATGAGCAGTTTGCTCAGGCCGGCATGGCACACACCTTAGCAGCCTCTGGGTTTCATGTTTCCCTCCTGTTGGGCCTGGTGTTGACCTTAAGCCAAGGCTTTGCGCCCCGGCGACAATTGGCGATCGCTGCCACCATTCTCACCCTTTACGTGGGGTTAACCGGCTTCCATGCCTCGGTTTTACGCGCTAGTTTCATGGGTCTAGCGGCGCTATTGGGGATGGTGCATCAACGGCAGGTTAATTCTCTGCGATCGATCTTGACCGCCGCCACCCTGCTGCTGCTGATCAACCCCATGTGGATCTGGGATCTCGGTTTTCAGCTCAGCTTTTTGGCCACCCTGGGCCTGGTAGTGACCGTGAAACCCATGACCAAACGGCTGGACTGGTTGCCTCCGAATCCTGCCAATGCGATCGCCATCCCCATTTCTGCCCTGATCTGGACGATCCCGGTGCAGCTTTATAGCTTCGGCGTCATGCCACTGTACAGCATTGCAGCCAATATCCTGTTGACGCCTTTGGTGTGGGCAGCCAGCCTGGGCGGCATGATCACCGGAGCGATCGCCCTGGTCAGCCCTGCGGTAGGAGGCTATATCGTTGGGCTGCTGTCTTGGCCCGTTGAAGCTTTGATCCATAGCGTGGCGGCCTTCAACCGCCTGCCTGGACACAACTATGCCATCGGTCAGGTCAGCGTGTGGCAAGTGGTGGGCATCTACAGCCTGTTTATCTTGGTATGGGCGATCGCGCCTTGGCGAAAATCCTGGTGGATAGCTGGTCTAGTGGCGATCGCCCTGGTGATTGCTCCCGCCACCTATGCCCGAACTACCCAATTTCAGATCACCCTGCTCCCTAGCCGCGAGCCCGTGGTGGTATGGCAGTATCGCGGACAGACCGGCTTAATCAACAGCGGCAGCGACTCCGATGTGCAATACAGCCTGCTGCCCTTTCTGCGACAACAGGGCGTCAATCATCTCGACTGGGCGATCGCCCTTCAACCGCCCTCACCGCAATCCGGGTGGTACCGGCTCCTGCAAGCCATGCCGGTTCGATCCTTCAGCCAAGCCACGGATGCAGACTTACCCTCCTTAATCACCCCGCTGCTCAGCCAGCAGCAGATCACCGCTCAGACCCTATCTAGCATTGCTCAATTGGGCGTCGCCGATCTCCATATCCAAGCCAACGGAGCGATCGCCACCCTCACGCTAGAAGGGCATACCTGGCTGCTGCTAAACGCCTCAGATGATCCCCAACTCTCAGCCGTCTCACTGCCCAGCCAAGTTGAGGTGCTGGCGTGGAGCGGTAGCCTATCTAGCCCAGAGTTGCTAGAGCAGATTCAACCGCAGCTTGCGATCGCTCCCGGCAACGCCCTAGAGCCTCCGGTGGCAGATTGGTTTGAGCAAGGCGATCGCTCCTATGTTCTCAGCGGACGAGATGGGGCCATTCAGTGGACACCAACGGGGCTGCAAGCCGGGCGATCGCCCCAAGAGTAAGGATCCTAGACATAGCGGTGTCTATAAGGTGTAGCAAGCTAGGTATGACAAACGGGCGATCGCTTCTAAGCGATCGCCCGTTGTTGTGTCATGTATTCAACTCAATCTATGACCTATGAACTGGTTGAGAGGTAACCCCCTCACCACAGCACCACAGAGCCATCTAGCGTTTAGACCTTAGCCAATTCTGGCTCAGAGCGCTTGCTGTTGCGAATCCCTTCAATGGCTTCGGCATAGCTAGGAGCCTTGAACACAGCAGAACCCGCTACCACAGCATTGGCACCAGCTTCCAGCACCTGCCAGGTATTGTTAGCCTTCAAGCCACCATCTACTTCGATCCAAGGATCGAGACCGCGCTCGTTGCACATTTGACGCAACTGACGGATTTTCGGCAACACACCAGGAATAAAGCTTTGTCCACCAAACCCAGGGTTCACGCTCATGATCAGCACCAAATCGCAGAGTTCTAGCACATAATCAATCAGCTCTAGCGGCGTACCAGGATTCAGAACCACCCCAGCTTGCTTGCCTAGTTCCTTGATTTGCCCCAGGGTACGGTGCAGGTGAGGAGAAGCGTTGTGTTCAGCATGGACGGAGATGATGTCTGCTCCAGCTTTGGCAAAATCTGCCACATACTTCTCAGGTTCAACGATCATCAAATGGACATCGAGCGGCTTTTGGGTCACCGGGCGAATCGCTTCTACAATCAGGGGACCAATGGTGATGTTGGGCACAAACCGACCGTCCATCACATCCACATGGATCCAATCGGCTCCAGCTTGATCAACCGCCTGAATTTCTTCGCCAAGGCGGCTAAAATCTGCTGATAGGATGGATGGGGCAATTACAGTTTGCTTAGCGGTTTGGGCGTGGCTCATAGGTCTCTCCTGCTTTCCGGTGTCTTGACCTTAGTGTAGCAAAGTGAGTCCCACGCCTTGAATAGGATTGATCCCCGAACCCTATCGTTCCCATGAGAATTCAGCAATTTGGCGGAGTATGACAGTCCATGGCTCAAGCACACATCGCGCGGCGAACCCTCTGGTTTATCGGCGGCCTCGCTACATCCTTAATCGGTATTCCAGCGTTAGCCTTAATCACCTCCGTGGGAGAAGACGGCATTGATGCCCGGCGCTTGCATGATGATCCCTACAATATTACCGGCGCAAAAATTAGTATTGGGCAAGTCGAAATTGGTCGTCCTCCCATGTTTGGCCTGGACAAAACAGCTCCCGAAAATTTTGCCGTGCGGCTGAGTCAGGTCTTTTTTCAAGACGAGCCCGCCAGTGCCAACGACTATGTGGACGGCCACGCCTCCAACGTTGCCAGCGTCATGATTAGCACCGATAAGTCGCTGACAGGGGTGGCTCCAGGAGCCCGGCTCTATTCTGCTGCCGCTGGCTTTATGCCGGGGAATGGTCAACCGCTGGAATGCCTTGCCTCTCAAACTGTAGCGCTGCAAAATGGCGATGATGTCCGAGCCATCAACTTTAGCTTTGGTGAGTCCCTGCTGCGCGATCCGCGTCCTGATGCGCGGCTTGATGGTAATGCGTTACTCACGCAATGTATTGACTGGTCTGCCAATATCCATAATGTGCTGTACGTGATTGCTGGCAACCAAGGACGGGGTGGGATTCCCATTCCCACGGATAATTTCAACGGCATGAATGTCTCCAATTCTCGGCAGATTGATGGGGAATTTATCAAAGTCGATGTCTCCAACCTAGGCAGTGAACCAGAGGTGGTGATTGGACGACTGCCCGAGCTGGAAAGCAATGTGGGCGCCCGCCGCTCGATTACGCTGGTGGCACCGGGCACCGGCATTGAAATGTTTAACCCTGATGGCACTACAACTCGCAGTACCGGCACCAGCTTTGCCGCACCCCACGTGACCGCCGCCGTGGCGCTGATTCAAGAATTTGGCGATCGCCAACTGCGGAACGAATCCCCCAACTGGAGCCTAGACTCCCGTCAGTCAGAAGTTAGCAAGGTGATTTTACTCAACTCTGCCGACAAGATTGAAGATGAGGGCGATGGACTCAATCTAGGAATGCGACGCACCATTATTGACCAGCGTAACCGCAACTGGCTAGAGTCCGATGCCTACACCAACCCAGCCATTCCCCTTGATGCGGAACTGGGAACAGGACACCTGAATGCATTTCGGGCCTATCAACAATTTAGCGGCGGACAATGGAAAGCATCCGATCCCATTGCGGCGATCGGGTGGGATTATGATCAGGTGGGGTTGACGAACGATGCGCCAGCGTATCGAGATTACGTCTTCAATACGCCCCTAGCGGCCAATAGCTATCTATCGGTGACCCTTGCTTGGAATCGCCAGGTAACCCTCAGCGATCGCAATGGCAACGAGCTTTTTGACGTAGACGAAACGTTTATCGACGGGGGACTCAATAACCTGGATTTGTACTTGATGCCTGCTGATGCAACGGATACAAGCGATCGCATTTGGTCATCCGTGAGCGCTGTAGACAGCACCGAGCATATTTTCTATCAGATTCCAGCCACGGGGCGCTATAAACTTCGCGTTGTCTACCGCAATCAAGCCAACGAGCCGATCCAATCCTATGCCCTAGCTTGGTGGGGTGTCCCCTCTCGTTAGGTCAAGGATCAAGCTGACTTGCTCTGCTCCAAGTCCCTGACATCCAGCAGAGGCACCAACGGCATGGCGCAAGTCTTCAGGGCATTGGCACCACCTCAACACGGATCCATCCAGCAACTATCTATCCGATATCTATTCCGATCTCTATAACGATAGGGTCACCTATCACCATTGTTCTTTATTCCAAGACTGATCTTGCCATGGCATCTATTCCCCTTCGGCTTAACCTGGGTGACGGCTCCGTAGCCTTTAGTTTTTCCCCAGAAGCAGCCCGCGACCTGCACAAGGCCCTCAATGATCTGATTAACCAACTGAAAGCGATCGCCCTAGAAGGCAGTAAACCAGGGAACAAGCCTAAGCCACAGAAACCGATTGAGTATCAGCATACCGGCGACGTCTTTTTAGAAATCTTCTGCAACCCCAATATTTGGCCCAGCCCCTTTGCAGCCAAAGTCCTGATCACCATTCGGGATGAGCGCATCCGCCTCAGCACCGAAGCAGAACTAACGCGCATTCTAGACGATCTCAATCAATATTTAGAGCAAGTCTAGCCAGCGATCGCCGCTAGAATGCACGTAGATGGCTTCACCGGGCCACCGTAGCCTGCCCGTTGAACGTTAAACCATCCCATCGTTCCCAATCACTCTCAACCATTCTTATGAACTTAGACACCGCGTCCCAGACTATTCAACAAGGATTTCGCGTCACCCTTGGCGCAACGGCTGCCCTTGTAGAAGCTCTACAGCATCCCCAGCAGTACGGTGAAACCTTCTCTAGGATTCAGCGGGGCGATCTGAATCAGCTCACCGAAGAATGGGCTGTTAAAGGCGAGCAAACGGAACAAGAAGCCCGGCGCTTCGTGGAAACGGTGATGAACCCTTCCTCTGGCAGCTCCTATGGATCATCGGCCCCAGGCTCGACGGGCGATCGCGCCAACGAGCCCACCATTCCCCTAGATATTCAGACTGACCTTGTAGACCTCACCCAAGAGATCATCCAGATTCGTCAAGAGCTGGAGCAACCCGACGGCGATCGCCCCGCCAATACCTAAGTACGCGAGTCATGACACCATCTGCTCAGGGGCTGTGCATCCTAACTTAACCCCTGAGAGGACAAAGGCGATCGGGTGACAGTGCCCGATCGCCCTAGGTGCCATGAATGCAAGCAAGCCTGAAAACCTGATAGGTGGCTGAGGTATGGGTTGGTTGTACTAGCTGTACGGGTTGTACGGGCGGGGAATTTTAATCGTTATCCCACTCTTCGCGACCCAGCAAGTCGCCAATGCGATCGCGCAGCAAAAACCCACTGCGCTCTAGTTCGTCTTCAATCCACGCCCACTCCCGAGCTGGAATATAGCGACAGAGCACGTAAATGGGCTGTTGGCGGCTGATGACACCGGTATAGACTAATTGGCGAGCTTCGTCTTGAACAAAGTCTAGGGAATAGGCAATGGCTTGAATCATGATTCACCCTCTGCTGTTGTAAATAGCGGTAACTAGGAGGCCAACAAGGATAAAAGCTCACCGTGAATCCTAGTTATTAATCGTTGAAAGATTAAGTTTGTAGTCAGGGATACTGAACTTTTTTTATTCTTACGTTGGATTCCTCTTGATTATATTAAGAAACATGATAAAAGTCAGCAAACTCTAACCTGTCGTCCCAGGATGGTGTATAGATCGGGGCGATCGCTCAAACTCCTTTTAGAATAAGCATTTCAGCCAATAGGTGCTTGCAATTGCGATCGCCATAAGCTATGGAAAGCGCTGAATCCGTCTCCTCATCGCTCCATATAGCGTGTACAAATCTTAGATTTCCTTAAGATGCTGGGCTGGATCGCGAATCCCCTCACGATGATTCGCCATTGGCTACAATGAATCACGACAATTAGTCCCGAAAGCGCCCAGGGTTGAAGTGTGCCGGGCCGTAGCCATAGGTTGAGTGCATGTTGCCAAAAGATGAATTGCTTGCCCGCGTTGAGAATCGCGACAGTGCTGCCCGCATTATTGACCAAGCGGAGCAGGCCCTGCGGACGTGGGAGGTTGTGATGACCGATTTTCTGTCGCCGCCGGAATGGCTGGAGGTGCAGACCATGTTTCGGCCGCTCACCGAAGTGCAGGTGGTTGCTTGGGGTGGCTATCCTCAGGCAGAGCGCTGTCGAGCCGCGATCGCTCGTTCAGATCTGCCTTTAGACCAAGATCAGGTTGCCCTGGCCGCCCTCGATATTGCCGGCAATTTTTTGTTCGATGCTGCTAGCCACCGCGACTTTTTGGGTGCCCTTCTTGGTACGGGCATTGTGCGCGGCAAGGTGGGCGATATTGTGGTGCTGGGCGAACGGGGAGCCCAAGCGATCGTCGCGCCAGATTTGGTTGAATTTTTGGAACTGAGCCTCACCCAGGTGCGATCGGTGCCGGTGAAAACGCGGCGGATTGAGCTGAGCGACCTGAAGGTGCGGGAGCCTCGGAAAAAGGAAATGACCACCGTTGAAGCTTCCATGCGCTTGGATGCGATCGCCTCTGCGGGCTTCGGCATGTCTCGCAGCAAGATGGTGGATCTGATTAGCGCGGGAGATGTGCGGGTCAATTGGCGAGACGTGACCCAGTCTAGCTATCAAATCAAATCTGGAGACTTGGTCGCTATTCGTGGCAAGGGACGGCTAGAGATTGGCGAGGTGGCGGTGACCAAAAAGGAACGGTATCGCATTCAGCTTACCCGCTTGGTCTAAGTAGTGGTCTTCGTCGGAGAACCGATGGACATCTATGCAGATGGAAACCAACTATCTTGATGAAACGTGACAGGGCGGGCAATGCCCACCCTACTAGAGCTCATTCAGGTTTGACAGCCGCTAGGAGCGTTGGTTTATTCGTAAATCCAAGGCTTGATCGTGGGTTCCCAATTGGCTAGCTCGCCATCTTTAAACCACAGAGCAATTTCGGTCTGAGCCGTCTCGATCGCATCCGATCCGTGGATGATGTTCCGTCCAATGCTGACCCCAAAGTCACCGCGAATGGTGCCAGGTTCGGCCGTGAGCGGATTGGTTGCGCCAATGAGCTTACGGGCAGAGGCGACTACACCGTCTCCTTCCCACACCATGGCGACCACGGGAGCCGAGGTGATGAACTCGACCAAACCAGGAAAGAAGGGACGTTCCCGGTGTACACCGTAGTGCTCTTCAGCTAGCTCACGGGTCACCATCATAAATTTCATGCCCACCAAGGTGAACCCCTTGGTTTCAAAGCGGCTCACGATTTCACCAATTAGCCCACGCTGCACGCCATCTGGCTTAATTGCAATAAAGGTGCGTTCCACGATGTCAAACTCCTAACGATACGTCTTTACAATTGATTGCCGCGTAGTCTTCTATGCCAATGCTTGCAACACGAGTGCAAGACCTTTTCTATGCTCAGCAAAAGCATACCCTTTGTAAAGTAGTTGGCTGGAAAGTCTGAAAAAACTCAGGGTCAAGCCGGGCGATCGCCCCCGGATTCTCAAAACAACACGATAGGATAGACAGGACAACTCGTTGAAGAAAGATTGCGAGGTCAGGTTCAGTATGGTCACTCCGTCTACCGAATCGCCCAAGATTCTAGATCCTAATGCCGATTCTCATCCCACGCCGCCGGGAACGACCCGCTGGACCATTGAAGATAGCGAAGAACTGTATCGCATCCGAGGCTGGGGGGAACCCTATTTTTCCATCAACGCTGCTGGTCATGTCACCGTCTCTCCCAAGGGCGATCGCGGCGGATCGTTAGATCTCTACGAACTGGTAACCGCCCTCAAGCAACGGAATCTCTCCTTGCCGATTTTGATCCGGTTTTCCGACATTCTGGAAGACCGGATTGAACGGCTGAGTGCCTGCTTTAGTAAAGCGATCGCCCGCTATAAGTACAACGGCGTCTACCAAGGCGTCTTCCCGGTCAAATGCAACCAGCAGCGCCATTTGATTGAAGACTTGGTGCGCTTTGGCAAACCCCACCAGTTTGGGCTAGAGGCGGGCTCTAAGCCGGAGCTGTTGATTGCGCTGGCCACTCTAGATAACGACGGCTCGTTGCTGATTTGCAACGGCTATAAAGATCGAGACTATGTAGAAACGGCGATGCTGGCGCGGCGCTTGGGTAAAACGCCCTTGATTGTACTGGAGCAGGCCGATGAGGTGGAGTTGGTGATTGCCGCCAGTCGGCAGTTGGGCATTGAACCGCTGCTGGGCGTGCGGGCCAAGCTGAGCACCAAGGGTGAAGGTCGCTGGGGCATTTCGGCCGGCGATCGCGCCAAGTTTGGGCTCACCATTCCCGAAATTCTCCACACCGTCAACCGCCTCAAAGCAGAGGGCATGCTCCACTGTCTACAGCTTTTGCACTACCACATTGGCTCTCAGATTTCCTCCATCGCGGTGATCAAGGAAGCCATTCGGGAAGCCAGCCAAATTTATGTGGAATTGGCCAAGCTGGGAGCAGACATGAAGTATCTCGACGTTGGCGGTGGTTTGGGCGTGGATTACGACGGCTCTAAAACCAACTTCTACGCCTCCAAAAACTACAACATGCAGAACTATGCCAATGATGTAGTCGCTGAGGTCAAAGAAGCCTGCCAAGAACGACAGGTGGCCATGCCCACGCTGATTAGTGAAAGCGGCAGAGCGATCGCCTCCCATCAATCCGTCCTGGTCTTTGACGTCTTGGGCAGCAGTGATGCCGCCACCGCCCTCCCCGCTGCCGCCACCGCCGATGAACATCTGATTATCCGCAACCTTTACGAAACCTATCAGTCCATCCGTCCTGAGAACTATCAGGAGATGTACCACGATGCCACCCAGTTTAAAGACGAAGCCATCAGCCTGTTTACCTTTGGCTACCTAAGCTTGAGCGATCGCGCCCGCGCCGAGCAACTCTACTGGAGCTGCTGCAAGAAGATCCTAGTCATTGTCCGCCAGCAAGACTACGTGCCCGATGACCTAGAGGCGCTGGAACAGATCATGGCTTCGATCTACTACATCAACCTATCGGTGTTCCAGTCGGCTCCCGATAGCTGGGCGATCGATCAACTGTTTCCCATCATGCCCATCCATCGCCTGGATGAAGAACCTACCCAGCGGGGCACCCTCGCCGACCTCACCTGCGATAGTGATGGCAAAATTGACCATTTTATCGACCTACGAGATGTGAAGTCGGTGCTGGAACTGCATCCGCTGCAGGCTGGGGAACCTTACTTTCTGGGCATGTTCCTAGGCGGTGCCTACCAGGAAATTATGGGCAACCTGCACAACCTCTTTGGCGACACCAACGCCGTCCACATCCAGCTCACCCCCAAGGGGTACAGAATTGAGCATGTGGTGAAAGGCGATACGATGACCGAGGTGTTGGGCTATGTGCAATACGACGCAGAGGACTTAATCGAAAGTATTCGCCGACAAACCGAACAGTCCCTGAACGAAAACCGGATTAGCCTAGAAGAATCCCAGCTCTTGCTGCAACACTATGAGCGATCGCTGGGTCAGTATACCTACTTAGTGTCCTAGCACCTGTCCTAGACGCGCCCCCTCGCAGATTTTTGGGAACAACCTATGCCTGGCAGAGTAAAGCATCTTTGGGTTCAATGGTTTGGAATACAGCGGCTTGGAATGCAGCGCCTGATCCCACGTTTTGGTAAACCCGCCAACGTCCAGCCCCACCCGGAACAACCGTGGCGACGATGGAGTATGCAGCGGCTGGCCCGGGTGGCGATCGCCCTAGTATTAACCCTAGGAGCGATCGGCTTCAGCGGCTGTAGTCTAGACACGTTCAAGGTGGAGTCGGCCCAGGTGCCGCGCTTGATTATTGCCGCAGGCACCGATCCCAAAAGCTTTAACTATGCCCTCAACCAATCCTTCCCCAACGTGTTTTCGTTTATCTATGACGGATTGGTTGGGCAAAATCCCATTACCAGCGAGATCTATCCAGCCCTAGCCGAATCTTGGGACGTATCTGACGATAATTTGCAGATTACCTTTACCCTCAAAGACGATCTTCAGTGGTCAGACGGCGAACCGCTCACCGCTGAAGATGTGGTGTTTAGCTTCAATGAGGTGTATCTAAACCCTGAGATTCCCGTCCCCATCCGCGATGCCTTCCGCATTGGGCAAGCCGGAACTTTTCCCCAGGTGGAACAGGTGGGCGATCGCCAAATTCAGTTCACCATTACCGAACCCTTTGCCCCGTTCTTGGAGTATGTAGGCGGCACCCCTATCCTTCCAGCCCATGCCCTGAGCGCCGCCGTGGAAACCAAAGACGAAGACGGTCAACCGCTCTTCCTATCCACTTGGGGCACCGACACCGATCCTCGGCGCGTGATTGGCAATGGCCCCTACCGCATGGTTAGCTACTCCCCCAGTCAGCGCTTGGTCTTTGAGCGCAATCCCTACTACTGGCAAACCGACGACCAAGGGCAACCCCAGCCCTATATCGAGCAATTTATTTGGCAGATCGTGGAATCGCCAGACACGTCGCTGATCCAGTTTCGCTCCGGCGGCGTGGATATGCTCGACATCTCACCACAAACCTTCATGCTGCTGAAGCGGGAAGAAGAGCGGGGCAATTTCACCATCTATGAAGGCGGGCCCGACAGCAGCACCTTTTTCGTCTGCTTCAACCTCAACCAAGCTAGCCGCCAAGATGGTACACGAGTGGTTGATCCCATCAAAGCAGCCTGGTTTAACGACGTGCAATTTCGCCAAGCGATCGCCCATGGGATCAATCGCCCCAAAATGCTCAACAATGTTTTCCTCGGTCTAGGAGAAACCCTCAATTCACCGATCCCAGTCGCCAGCCCCTTTTATCTATCCCCTGAGGAAGGGCTGCCAGTTTACGACTACGATCCAGAGCGATCGCGGCAGCTCCTACAAGAAGCCGGCTTTACCTACAATGCTGAGGATCAACTCCTCGACGGCAGCGGCAACCGGGTACGCTTCCGCATGATTACCAACACCGGTGGACGCATCGCCACGGTGATCGGGCCCCAGATTGGTGAAGACTTAGCAGCCATCGGCATTCAGGTAGACTTTCAGGCCTTGGAATTCAATACCATGCTGGAACGCCTGCGCAACACCCTCGACTGGGATTCCTACATTGGCGGCATCACGGGCGCACTGGAACCCCACGGCGCTTCCACCATTTGGTCGCTCGACGGCAGCCTGCACACCTTCAACCGCCAGCCCCAGCCCGGTCAGGAGCCCTTGGTGGATCAGACCTTTTCCGATTGGGAACGGGCGATCGCCGATCTGTTTGTCCAGGGAGGGCGAGAACTGGATCTAGAGCGCCGCAAAGAGATCTACGGTCAAGCTCAGGTGATCATTCAAGAAAACCTGCCCTTTATCTATCTGATCAATCCCTACGGACTAGGAGCCGTGCGCAATACCATCGAGGGCGTTGACTATTCTGCCATCCCCAACTGGCGATCGCTTTGGAATATTAACGAACTACGACTCCTCGACACGAGCGAAATCGTAGCCCAAGAGCGTTCCTAACTGATGGGCAGTCACCAGCTGGCTGATGACTGCATTGGCTTCCTACACGCGCCTAGGCGGGGTCACATCTGGACGCACTTTGGCGCGAACCGCCACGCTAGTGATATTGTCATGACCGTTGTAGTGGTTGGCTAAATCGATCAACTGCACCACCCCCTGCTCTAGATTGGTCTGGGAGCTGAGCAGCGGCTCCACATGGGTGCGCCAATGCTTTTCGAGTAGATTATCGTCCGTGAGCCCGTCCGAACAAAGCAGGAAGAGCGCATCCTCCGTGAGTTCTAAAAAGGCGATGTCAGGATCGACAAAGTTTTGATCGCGGGGCCCTAGGGCCTGGGTCAACTGATAGGCATCGGGACGAGCATAGGCGATCGACGGTTCAACACCCCGCTGAATTTCCCGCTGCCCAACTTCGTGATCCACCGTCAACTGCTCCAATCCCATCCGGCGCGTGAAGCGGTAGAGACGACTGTCGCCGACGTGGGCGATCGCTGCCTCCGTGCCCTGAATCAGCACTAGCACCAGGGTTGTCCCCATGCGGCCACTGCCAGACCGGAAATTTTGCTGGTTGAGATCATAGATCGCCTTATTGGCCATCAACACCGCTTCTCTGATCACCTGCTCCGTCGGCAATTGGTCGTGCCAATGCTCCTCAAAATACTGCTCTAGAGTTTCCACCGCCAAAGAACTGGCCACTTCTCCGCCGGAATGTCCGCCCATGCCATCACAGAGAATGTACAGCCCTTTAGCCGTCAGGTGGCGAGCTAGGGGACTATCTGCCTTTTGGATCTGAGTGTGAATACTAAAGTAGTCTTCGTTATGCTTCCGCTGCTGACCAATATCCGTGCGTCCTGCATCTTCCAAGCTAATGAGCTTCATCGGCAGCACAATGGTCGGCAAATCATCGCTTTCATCGCTGGCATCATCCATGGGCGGCATGAGGGTAGGCGTTGACGTATCGTCATCCTCATCCAGCTCAGGATCCTCATCGGCACTGCCCGCACCCAGAGCGATCGCCTCCGAAAGTTCGGGGGGCGGTAGGGTGGGTGGATCGAGCGTCAAATCGTCGTCATCGGTCTCAGGAGCAGGCGTGAAGTCTGTCATAGGAGATTCAGAAGAAGGTTGAGCAGCGGAGGTAGCCTGGGTTGGCACGTTAGCCATCAGGGGAACATCAACACCAAAGAGCGGTTCCTGCAACTCTTGGGCGATCGCCTCCAGGCGTTCTTGAAGTTCCATCAACGTTTCAATGGCACCCAGTTCTAAGTCAGCACAAAGCTTAGACAAGGCACCCAGTTGTGTGCGCTGAGACTGTTGAAAAAGGTTCTGCCACAGCGAGCCTAGGTCTTTCAGACTCGGAGCATGACCTGGATAGTCGGCATGCAGCCGTTGTAGACACAGCACCTGACCCTCATCAATATGGAGGTTATTCGGCTCTAGCACACTGGCACTATAACCACAGGCTTCCAAGACTTCCCACAGCTTGGTCATGTCATACAGCCACGTCAGCACCTGAAACGGCACGACATCCTCATTTTTCATGCAGTGGAGCAAGGTGGGAAAGGTCGATCGGTCTTCCAAGACCACCACATTCATCGATCGTTCTGCATAGTCTTGCACCCAAGCATCATGAAGCTGCGGCATGGCCGGGTACAGCTCATCTTGTAAATCTAGATAGGTCTTCGCCGTCTTGGGAACTTGGTTAATCTCTAGCGGCACACAACCAGCCGCGAGGGACAATGGATCATCCAGCTCCGCCGTTCCAGATATCGCTTCGGAACTGCCCACCGGCAAGCCAGCGATCGCCTGATCCAACTGTTCTAGATACGACGGTTGATGAGCACGACGGTCAATCACCCGCACGTTAATTTCAAGGGTTGCAGCAACCGTCGCCGATACATCCGGCAGCGGCTCTAAGAGCTGATAGCGATCGCCTGGATCTAGGTATTCGCCAACTTCTCGCCCCACCGCCGCTGGCATCGCCTGCGTCACCGAGCTTGAGGTCATCACCAGTGGCCTGGGGGGAGCCGTCAAACACAAGACTGCCAGCCACTGCTCTAATGCTGGAGAAACGTCCGATAGCGCAACGTTGGCCTTAGACGTTTCTAGCTCCAGTGCCAAGGCATCCAGCGGAGCACCACACTTTTGACAAAACTTGTGATTGTCAGGGTTTTCAAACTGGCACTGAGAGCAGACAAGCATTGTGAGACTCCTTCAAGTTTCGCCAAGCGTGCTGGAGACGGGATCGTAATCGTAGCCAAGCGACGTAACCCAATATTACCGAGTTTTCTCTATTCCAACCTAAATCTGGTCATGGCACCCATAACCTAGAATTCGCTATGACTTGTCTTTGTAACCATGATCATGGGTACCCATGATCATAGTTTTAGTAGGGTACCCATTTCATCCATGAATCCACACAGGTTGAAACGCAGCCCCACCATCCCTGCTCTCAACCGTCAAGCGATCGCCCCGATCTAGCTGCAGGAGCGACCAAGACAGGTGTCAACGCGGGAGTGCTGACACCATAAGATACGCCTCAACAAGCTGGGGCCAGATGTCCATCCTGAGGATTGCTGCCAAATCGCAGCCTCAGCAGTTCATGCCGTGAAGAGATTTGACTCACCGCCCCTAAGCAACAGTTCAACCCTTACCCTAGGAGGGTTAGGGTCACAGATTGACGAGTAGGCAGCATTGCGGATGTATGGCTCTAAGCATCTTGATCTCACCCATAGTCCTCCGTCATCGTGATCCTAAATGTCCTTTCTAGCTATCAACCATGAATGATCAACAACCCCCACGTCCACCCCAGGGCGATCGCACTTCTCAGCCCCAAAACACACCGCTACCTAGCGAACGTCAGCGCTTGCACACCGTTCAGCATCGCTGGGATACGGTTCATCAAGACGTGGTAACCACCCGGATTGTGCGCGGTATCTACTATCTGGGCGGTGCATTAGAACTGCTGCTGGCACTGCGCTTTCTCCTACAATTCTCAGGAGCCAATCGTGATAACCTGTTTGCCCGGTTTATTTACAACCTTTCGGCCCCCTTTGCTGCACCGTTTGATGGACTTTTTAGTCCGCCAACCTTTGGCGGAGGCGCTAATATTTTTGATACCAATCTACTCGTCGCCATGGTGAGCTATTCCATCTTGGTGCTGCTGGCCATTCGACTCATTTGGGTCTTTCGAGTAGATCGACGCTAAGACAGGTTTCGCCTTCCCAACTCATCCAGTTCATATCTATTGTCTAGGTGTTTCTATGACTAGCAAGATTGCGTTGATTGCCCATGACCATAAAAAAGATGACATGGTCAACTTTGTGCGCACCCATCGCGCTTGCTTTGCCCGGTACAACCTAATTGCTACCGGCACCACCGGACAACGCATTCAAGAAGGCACCAATCTCAAGGTTGAGCAGATGCTATCGGGCCCCTTGGGCGGAGATGCGCAAATTGCAGCCCAGGTGGCTACCAAAGATGTGGTTGCGGTCATTTTTCTCATTGATCCCCTCTATGCCCAGCCCCATGAACCAGATATTCAGGCCTTGCTGCGGATCTGCGAAGTCCACAACGTTCCCCTAGCCACTAATCTAGCCACGGCGGAGGCGATCGTTCTCAGCCTGAAGCAAACGCTCAACGCCCACCTGATTTATAATCCTGTCTCGGGCACGGGGAATAGTGAAGCCGATCTCGCTCTGATTCGCGAACTGCTGGGGATAAGCTTTAACCTAACCGTTCACACCACCACAGCCGAGATTAACGGCAAAGTTCTAGCCGAGGAAGCGATCGCTTCCTCGGCAGACTTGATTATTGCCTCCGGTGGCGATGGCACGGTCTCGGCGGTATCTGGCGTCGTCATGGGTACAGGGGTTCCCCTAGGCATCATCCCCCGAGGTACGGCCAATGCCTTTGCTTCGGCGCTAGGAATTCCCACGACGATGAACTCTATTCGCGGATCCTGTGAGGTGATTCTGGGGGGCAAAACGCGATCGCTGGATGGAGCTCGCTGTAATGGTCATCCCATGATCCTCCTAGCTGGTATTGGCTATGAAGCCGAAGCGATTGACCGGGCGGATCGGGAAGCCAAAAAGCGTTGGGGGGCGCTGGCCTACCTGGCAGCGGGCTGGCAGCAGTTGGATGAGCAAGAACTCTTTGATGCCGAGCTGGAAATTGACGGAAAAACCCATCAGTTTGAAGCCGGAGCCATTACCGTAGCCAATGCAGCACCACCCACCTCGGTCTTAGCCCAGGGCGTTGGAGAAGTGATCTGTGATGATGGGCTGCTGGACGTGACCATTGCCACCGCGGAGACCAAGATCCAGGCGATCGCTGCCATGGTGAATATGTTGGGATCGGCTCTAATTAAAATTCCCAGCAATCATCCCAAGGTGGCTCATTTGCGGGCCAACCACTTGAAGGTGACCACCAAACCACCGCAAAAGGTGGTGCTAGACGGCGAAATTATTGGGCAAACCCCCCTGACCTTTGAATGCATACCGGGGGGGCTCACCGTCTTTGTGCCTAGCAATCAATAGCGTCCCTGTCTAGCCCCCATAGACAAGGATGGCGAGAGTCCACAGGTCGGAATCGGGAGGGCGATCGCCTGCTATGGTGAAATCCAAGACCGTTCACCCCTGCACCCATGAACTCGACCGATCTAGCATTTCTCTCTGCCTTAGAGCAGGCCCAACTCATCCGCGATCGCACCCTATCCCCCCAAGAGTTGGTTCAGGTTTACCTCGACCGTATTGATCGACTCAATCCCGATCTCGGCAGCTATTTCACCGTCATGGCCGACCAGGCTCAGCAGGAGGCGATCGCCAAAACTGAGCAGCTCATGCACACCGATGTCGCCGACCTGCCTGCTTTTTTTGGCGTGGCGATCGCCATCAAAGATTTGAATGCCGTTCAGGGCGTGCCCTTCACCTGCGGCAACCCCGCCCTAAAAAACCAGATTGCTCCCTATGACGACGGTGTTGTCACCCGTCTCAGACAAGCCGGCTTCACCATTCTCGGCAAAACCGCCACCTCCGAGCTAGGTTCCATGCCCTTCACGGAACCCCACGGCTTTCCCCCCGCCCGCAATCCTTGGCATCTCAACCATACTCCTGGCGGCAGCAGCGGTGGATCAGCAGCGGCCGTAGCCGCCGGACTCACCAGCATCGCCCAGGGCTCCGACGGTGGCGGATCGATCCGCGGCCCAGCCTCCTGCTGTGGCTTGGTGGGACTGAAACCAGCGCGGGGGCGCATATCCATGGCTCCCCTAGGGGATTGCCTCAGCGGTTTGGCCACCAGCGGGCCCCTCGGGCGCACCGTGGCCGATGTGGCCGCGCTGCTGGATGTCATGGCCGGCTACGTCGTAGGCGATCCTTACTGGCTGCCCGATCCTCCCCTGCCCTTCCGCCAGATAGCCGCACCTCCTGCACCCCAAAGGATTGCCGTTGTGAATGCGATCGCCCCCATTGGCAAACCCCACCCCGACTGCAGCACCGCCGTGCAGCACATGGCCCAAGCGCTGGAGTCCCTCGGGCACCAGTTAGAACCCCTCGACCTCGATTGCGCCGCCCTTGTAGAACCCTTCCAGGTGGTGTGGCGCGGCGGTGTGAAAGCCACCCGTATTCCCGTGGAGGCATTGGAACCGGTGAATCAGTGGTTGTTCAACCACCCCGACTCCAGCGGCGACTACCAAAATGCGGTGTGGGCTATGCAGATGGCCGCCCGACGGTTAGTCGCTCAACTAGCGGTCTACGACGCGATCCTCATGCCCGCCCTCATGGCTCCCCCCATTGCCCTAGGCGCTTGGGCCGACCTGCCGCCCGAAGCTCTAATGCAACAGGTAATCCAATGGGTATCCCCCTGCCCCCTCGCCAATGCCACTGGTCTACCAGCGATCGCCCTCCCGGCCCTTCACAATGCAGCGGGGTTACCCATCGGCGTGCAGCTTGTGGGACGTCCCGCCGATGAAGCCACGTTGCTTGCCCTTGCCCGCCAACTAGAAGCTAGCGGTGCTTGGGACACCCGCCGGCCCGCGATCGCCCTATGAGCCAACCGCCGCTCCGCCGGTCATCCAATGCTTGATCAGATCAATGGCTCCCCGCACCGCTGCGTAGCCAAAAATCAAGATCGAGCTGGTCAACATTAAGCCCATGGCACAGAGCACAAGGCCGCCTAGACTAATGGCTCCGTCATCATCTAATAGCCCAAAGCCCGTTACAAAAATGCCGATCGCCGGCAGCGTATTGGTCAGCGGAATGGGAATCATCATTGAAATGGCCATCAGGGCGATCGCTCCGCCAATCACCACCCGCCCCGGCAAACTGGTGCAAATATAGGTGTAGCGTGGGCGAGATACCGCCTCAATTTTTTGCAGCCAGGGCAATCCTGCCTTGAGAACGCCCTGAACGGTTTTGAGGGCAATAGTTTGCTTGAGAACGCGATCGGGGAGCCAGGGGCGCTGCCGGCCAGCCACAAGCTGCAGCGCCAAAATGAGTATGACCACGCCAAACGGCACCGAATAACCCGGCGCGGGCACCGGCAAGGCAGACGGCAACGACAACAGCACAAACAAAAATCCAAAAATCCGTTCGCCTGCAATATCCAGAATGCTGACCAGCGTCACCTGTTCAGGACGCACTTCATCAAAGAAAAATCGATTCAACTCTGCCGACAGTCTGGCCATACCGGTTCCTTTGTTCAGGGAGCATCCCTGTATCTAAACGTGCTCAGTCCAGTATGGGCCAAATTTTTGCCCCTGTCGCTAGGCAAGGGAGGAATGGGTCTATAGCAAACGCGATCGCCCCCGAGAGAGCGATCGCGTCTTGATCGATTCAGTTGTACCTAGGTCGGGACGCAGCGATAACGCTACCCGCACAACCTGGTTGATCTTGACCCCATCTGCCCCGTAGACCGATAGGAGAAGTATCCGATCTGAATAAGAGGTATCAGGTACCCATCGTCCAGGAATTGACGTACTCAACTTGCTCAGGCGTTAGGGTATCCAAGGCAATGCCCATTGCTTGCAGCTTCAGACGAGCAATCTCCTGATCCAGCTCTGTGGGAATGGAGTGCAGACCGGGCTCTAGAACGCCGCGATTCTTCACCAGGTATTCGCAGGCCAGAGCTTGGTTAGCAAAGCTCATATCCATCACCGCACTGGGGTGACCTTCCGCCGCCGCCAGGTTTACCAAGCGACCTTCGCCCAGCACCACCACCGATTTACCGGTTTTCAGACGATATTCTTCCGTGAAGTTACGAACCTGCTTCACCTCAGACGCCATGTCCCGCAGAGATTTTAGATCTAGCTCAATATCAAAGTGACCGGAGTTGCAAACCATCGCTCCGTCTTTCATCACCTCGAAATGCTCTGCCCGAATGACATGCTTATTACCCGTGACGGTAATAAAGATATCGCCCTGGGAAGCAGCCAACGCCATGGGCATGACGCGGAAGCCATCCATGGTAGCCTCGATCGCCCGTACGGGATCAATTTCCGTGACGATCACGTTGGCACCCATGCCCCGGGCCCGCAGCGCCGTACCCTTACCACACCAGCCATAGCCAGCAACCACGATGGTTTTACCGGCTAGCAGCACGTTGGTAGCGCGGATGATGCCATCTAGGGTGGACTGACCGGTACCGTAACGGTTGTCGAAGAAATGCTTGGTATCAGCATCGTTCACATTCATCGCCGGGAAGGTGAGCACCCCGTCGTTGAACATGGCCCGGAGACGCACAATGCCGGTGGTCGTTTCTTCCGTGGTACCAATCAAGTCTGCCAGTTGGTGCTGACGCTCTTGAACCAAGGTTGCCACCACATCGCTACCGTCATCAATAATAATGTTCGGCTTGTGATCGAGGGCAATTTGCACATGGCGGTGATAGGTGGCGTTATCTTCTCCGCGCTGGGCATAGACCGAAATGCCGTGATGCACAACCAAGCTCGCCGCTACGTCATCTTGGGTTGAAAGAGGGTTGCTGGCAATCAGAAGCGCATCAGCTCCCGCTGCTTTGAGGGCGATCGCTAGATGAGCGGTCTCAGTGGTGACATGGCAGCAAGCCACCAAACGAATGCCTGCTAGCGGCGTTTCTTGGGCAAAGCGATCTTGAATCTGGCTCAACACCGGCATTTCGCGGCCGGCCCAGTCAATCCGCTGTTTGCCCTGATCTGCCAAGGACAAGTCTTTAACGTCGTGCTTAACGTGTGTGGTTGTAGTCATGAATTCTCTGAATGCCAATAGGAATGATTGATCACCGTTACTCGCTTATACAGCTTAACCGAGCTAGCCCCGTCCAAGAGCGATCGCCCCTGCAAACTCCTGCACACTCTCTCAACGGTCAGGAACAACGCTGATCACGATCTCTTAACAAACTTAAAGAACATTAAGGAAATGAGTCAAACTCCAATTCTCAGTCTAAAGAACTTCGATGGGTTTTGTTCTCTAGACTGCAATTCAAACCCTCTGAGATCGCTACGGTGTCTATAAATCGATTGTTGAAACTTCCTTAAATTACTCCCTTGGGGGGGTGTACATCAAGCTTTCATAAATGTTACATTATTTAATATTGAAGCTGTGATAGTCCACTCACAGGCTTCAGGTTAGGGATTTTTCAGCACTTCATTGATTCATTCATAAGCCTTGCCCGCTGTTTTACACCTAAGGTTGTCTACCTAGCATCGAGTTTGCACCCCGCTCACAGCCCATCAAGCGTTACACCAACCTATCCAGCGGGTTCAAACCATTTACCCTGGCGCTGTCGGCACGTGCCGCGCTCTACGATACCTCGGCCGGCTCCTACGTTCCCCTAGCGCCCCTCAATTCGATCAGGCAACGTCTCTATCTAGGATGCTGCCTACGGTTCAAGTTTATCGTTTCGTTCCGCCACCGTTCTATCGCCCTACTTGTTTGATCATCATGAGAACTGCAAAAGCATCCACAGACTCAGTTCGCAACTACCTCAAGGAAATTGGACGCATCCCTCTCCTCACCCACGAAGAGGAGATTGTCTTGGGTAAACAGGTACAGCGCCTGATTACCTTAGAAAAGGTGAACCATGACCTCGCTGAGCAACTGGGACGAGAGCCTTCTCTGGACGAGTGGGCTGCCGCCGCTGAGCTATCGGTTACCGAGCTAGAAGGGGCGATCGCCCGAGGAGACCTGGCCAAACGCAAGATGGTGGAAGCCAATCTGCGTCTGGTTGTGTCTGTCGCTAAGAAATATATCAAGCGCAACGTTGATTTGCTCGACCTCATTCAAGAAGGCACCATTGGGATGCAGCGGGGCGTCGAAAAATTTGACCCCACCAAGGGCTATCGCTTCTCAACCTATGCCTACTGGTGGATCCGTCAGGCGATTACCCGAGCGATCGCTGAGAAAGGACGCACGATCCGTCTACCCATTCACATCACCGAAAAGCTGAACAAGCTGAAAAAAGCCCAGCGCCAGCTCACCCAGCGCTATGGACGGGCCGCCACGGTGGGTGAACTAGCCGAGGAACTTGAACTTACGCCCAAGCAAGTTCGCGACTACCTAGAAAAGTCGCGGGTGCCGCTGTCGTTGGATTTACGGGTGGGCGACAACCAAGACACCGAACTGGGTGACCTACTGGAAGATACGGGGCCATCACCCGAAGACTTTGCTGTGAACTCAGCCCTGCGCGGTCAGCTATCGGAACTGATGACCAACCTCAATCCGCAGCAACAGTTGGTGTTGTCACTACGCTTTGGCCTGGAAGATGGCCAGACCCTCACCCTAGCCAAAATTGGCGATCGCCTCAACATCAGCCGCGAACGCGTGCGGCAGATTGAGCGAGAAGCGTTAACAAAGTTACGCAAATGCAAGGGACAAATGCGAGAATACTTAGCAAGTTAGGTTGAGTGATTCTAAATTTCATCTTGTTTGAGCAGCACTCGCCCGCCAGCATTGTCTAGGCGGGCAGTTTTTTTGCCTAGTCCAACGGGAGGCTCCAACCTGATTGACGGACAAAACTCCTGCGATCTTGATTCTCTCCTAGATTGGGCTAGCGTCAGCGTAACCCAACGAAATCTAAGCTGGTGCTGGGCTTGACGCTGCTCAACCTAGCCTAGGCAAACAGATTTGTCCGCCAAGCAGGGCTCCAGCAGAGGGGGTGCAGTAAGGGTTTAGCCATGGTTTCAGTCACCTGGCATTAATGCTGTGTTCGTCAATGAACGTCAAGCCTATAGCGAGCCTTTCAAACTATTCTTAATACCTGCAAGAGTCCCTGGTCACACCAGGTAAACTTTGTTGAAAAACACTAGACTCTCTTAGTAGGAATGCTATTCTTAAGTTGAAGCCAATAAGGCTTCCCTGGCAGATTTCACAGCCACGTTGATGTTCACTTAGAAAAGAGGTAAAAGAGCTGTTTCACGAAAATCTGTCTCGCTCAAACGCAACGGCATCCAGACAAAACACTGATATTTCCTAAGTTTAAACTAGGGAGTTAAGCATTTAGCTACGTTGTTTAGGGGTTAGTTTAAGCGCCTAAATGCACTCCACAAAATCTCAGAGTAAATTAGGAAATCTCTCAGTTGTTTAACCCCTGGGTGTCGTTGTTGTATTCAAACTTCATCGTATCGTTCTATTCTAGTTCTGCCTTCTATTATTAAAAGTTAGCTATCATTGAATGCTCCTGGTATTGCTCCCCTGGGGCGTTGTTTTTTTCAGAGCGATCGCTCCCCAACTATCGCTTCATGACCTAGATATGCGATCGCCTGTTCTAATCTGCGATTTCTGATCTACGATAATCAAACTAAAGCATTGCATCCCACCGTCGGAACCCGTCTTCAGATCCGACACAGTTGACCCACCCTAGGCATCGGCAACCTCTTTCGTTGAACTGACGCAAGCGATCGCCTGCGTCAGTTCAGCGCTACAGAGTCATGGATACACCACCTCCTACCCCGCAAAGACAGGACTTTTCCCATGGCAATCATTGCGCTAAAGGCATGGTACATCTCTGAATATGAGCCGATCCATCAGCTAGAGCAACGTCCCCACGATTTACGGCTCAGCAAAAATAGTTTGCTTAAGTCGGCCCTGCGTGCCGATTTTTTAGACGATAGCGATCGCGTCAAAGACTCCGTCTGGTTTCGGCGCTATCTTGAAGGTGAGATCGTGGAGTTCTACATCGAAGGCAGTGGCGGCTACGCTATTTCCAATATTGATTTGATTAGCCATGAGATTTATTTCACCAAGCGTGACACCATGGCTCATCTAGAACCCACGCTCTTTTTCTGCTACCAAACCGACTATTCGCCCTCTAGCGACCTGATTCGCGAAGCCTTGCAGCAATGGCTGGAGGCGTTTAATCAGCGATCGCGTCTGCCGTTGACCCTAGAGGAATCCCATCGCTCCATGGATGGCCCCGTGCGGCTGAGCAGTAAACTGATGCGGAAAATTCGTCAAAGCTTGCTGTTTATTGCCGACGGTACGCCTATCTTGCAACTGGATGGAACGCCGCCCAAGCTGGTGCCGAGTCCCACGGTTTGTGTCGAGGTGGGCTATGCGCTGCACTGTAAGCGTCGAGAACAGGTTTTGCTGCTACAGCAAGAGCGATCGGACGTGAGCGGACAATTTCCGTTTGACGTGCCTAGCGGCGATCGCCTGCTATTTAACGGTGCAAAAGACTTGAAACAGGCCCTAGCTGCCCAACTCGCCGAGCATCTGAGTCCCTTTAACTTGGTTTGAGATAACGCCCTAAAAAAACTATCCGCTCTCACCAGGAATACCAAACGGAGCGTGATGCCCAAGGGTATCAAGGGTGAGAGCGGTCTAGCGGGTCAACAGGTTGAAACTTGACTGCCGGGAGGAACCCATAGGTTTACCCAGACTTCTCAAGTGCATTGCATCCGAAAGAATCGAGATACAACCTTAGAGAACAGCCCCGGCGCGCAGCCAGCTTCCATCAACCTGGAGACCCATGGATTTACTACTATCTGTCATGGGCATCACCTCCTGGATTACTAATGAGTTCATGTCAAAACACCTAAGTTTTGAAGAGCCGTAGCTCTATGACTGTAAACTAACACATTTGTCTTAGTTTTTGGATTCACAGGATACAAATTCTCCAAGGATCAAGGCTTGGAGGAGCTTATTGACGGACAAAAATCCTGTAACCCTGATTCTCTTGTAGGTTAGCGCCAGCATCACCCAAGGGAATCTAAGCGCCGGGTTTTACGCTCAACTCAGCCAAAGATTGTCCGTCAAGCAGCCTAGGGAGCGATCGCTCCTCTAAATCCGCTGCCCAGACCATCGATCTCAGGCTGTGAATAGCCACAAAAAACTGCCCCTAGGAAAACCTAGAGGCAGTTCAATTCCATCAGTCTAGATAGAGTTGAGAGTGAGCGAAACCTTAGAGTGCGTTACCACGAGGTAGCACTTCTTCAGGGAACACAAACTTCTCGTGGGGCTGATCCTGAGGTGCCATCCATGCACGGATGCCCTCGTTCAGCAAAATGTTCTTCGTGTAGAACGTTTCAA